>NZ_JBFAPO010000002.1:331589-442791 GCF_040676755.1 Dactylosporangium sp. NPDC049525
CGTCCCGGTCGGCGCCGTGCGCACCGGCCGGGTCTGCCTCCCCTACTCGTGGCTGCGGCTCTCCGGGATGCCGGCGGTGTCGCGGGCCCCCCACACCGCCCGTAAACACGTCATCTGAGCAGGTCATAGGACAGCATGACGACGCCCGTGCTGGTCGGGGTGCAGTCGACGAGCTGCAGCCGCACCGGCGCGGCCATGCCGCGGAACAGCCGCTTGCCGGTGCCGAGCAGCAGCGGGTGCAGGAACAGCCGGTACCCGTCGACGAGGTCCTCGGCGATCAGCTCCTGCACGAGGACACCGCTGCCGAGCACCGCGACCGTGCCGTCGCCGTCGGCCTTCAGCTTGCGCACCGCCGGCCCGAGTGGACCGTCGAGGACCCGCGCGTTGTGCCAGGTCAGGTCGGTGAGCGTGCCGGTCGCCACGTACTTGGGGGTCGCGTTGAGGTGCGCGGCCATCGGGTTGTCGTCCGGCTGCGCCGGCCAGAACCCGATCATCTTCTCGTACGTGCGGCGCCCGAACAGGTACGCCGTCGTGGATGCCAGTCCCTCGACCGCGGCGGCCGCCTGCCGCTCGTCGAAGTACGGGCCGCCCCACCCGCCGTGCTCGAACCCGCCGTCGCGGTCCTCGTCCGGCGACCCCAGCCCCTGCATGACCCCGTCCAGGGTCACGAACTCGATGACGGTCAGCGTGCGCATCCTCGTCCACCTCCGGTGCTCGGGCCGGCCCGGTGCCGGCCCGTTCACCGTCTACACGAAGTACGTCCCCCCGGATCGACATCGCGCCGGCACGAAAAAGGCCGCCGTCACGAGAATTTGGGCTGCCAGCCGAGCGCCGGGCCGAGCCGGGTGGCGATGTCGGTGAGGATCTGCACGTAGTCGTCGTGCTCGAAGCTGAACGGCAGCGCGAACGCGACCTCGGCGACCTCCTGATACCCGGCGTGCGCGTGCAGCCGCTCCGCGATCTGCTCCGACGAGCCGACGAGATCCGCGGCGAACATCAGCCGGGCCGGGCCCTGCGGGGTCGCCGTGCGCGGGGTGCGCTGCTGCGCGTACGCCTCGTACCGGCGGCGCTGCGACGCCGACGCCGAGTCGGTCGGGATGACCACGAGACCCTGCGACACGCGGGCCCGGTCGCCGTCGGGGTGATGGGCGCGGAACGCGCGGATGTGCGAGCGCTGGATCTCGGCGAAGTCCTCGGACTCCTCGGCCTTGACGACGCTGCTGGTCAGGAAGTTCATCCCGTGCTCACCCGCCCAGCGGGCCGAGGCGAGGCTGCCCCCGCCGTACCACATCCGGCTGCCGAGACCGGGGGAGTGCGGCTGCACCCGGTCGGAGAACACCTCGAACCCCTCCACGCCGGCGTCGCTGACCGGGACACCCCGCACCAGGTCCAGCAGCCGCCGGACCCGCTCGTAGCTGAAGTCCTCGGCGTCGGCGGTGTCCGGGTACAGGGCCTCCTTCACCCGGTCGAAGTGCATCGGCGGGCCGACGCTGACGCCGGGGTTGAGCCGCCCGCCGGACAGCACGTCGACGGTCGCCAGGTCCTCGGCGAGGCGCAGCGGGTTCTCCCAGCCGAGCGGGATGACGGCGGTGCCGAGCTCGATGCGGCTGGTCCGCTGGCTCGCCGCCGCCAGGACCGCCACCGGCGAGGAGATCCCGAACTGCAGGTGTCGGTGCCGCACCCAGGCGCTGTCGAACCCGAGGCGCTCACCGAGCTGGATCACCTCCAGCGTCGACTCGTGCCCGCGGCGCGGGTCCGCCTCGTCGAACAACCCGATCGTCAGGAACCCCAGCTTCTGCAATGCCATGTTGTTGATTATTCAACAGTCACCGGGACCGGCGTTCCCTGCTTGACCTCCAGGACCGCCCGCTCCCCGAGCGGCGCGGCGAGCTGCACGGTAGCGGTGCGCTGCCCGCCGAGCGCATTGCACGCGTGCTCACCCGGGAACGGGTGCTCGACGACGATGACGACGACCGCGTTCGCCGACTCGACCGCCTCCGCCGTGTAGTCGACCCCGCACGGCCCGGTCGCGGGCCGGGGCGCACCGACGAACTGCGCGGTCAGCGTCGTCCCCGGCCCCGTCACCGTCGCGGTGTCGATGCTCAGCCCGCCGGGCGGGTGGTTCGCGTCCCACGGGGGTGGCTCGACCTGCACGCCACTCGACGCCGCGAACGCCACCCGCGTCACCACGACCGCCGAGCCGCGCACCGTGAACTCCCACGCCGGCGCCGTCGCCGGTCCCCGCGTCGTGCGGATGCGGGCGGTGCCGAGCCGCGCCCCCGTCACCTCGATCGGCGCGCACTGCGGGCAGTCGCCGGCCCCGTCCCCGACGAGTTCGGCAAGGGCCTCTGCCGCCGCGACGATCGCCACGGTACGGCTCCCGCCCCCGTCCCACGTCACCTCGCCCTCGGCCCGCGGCGCGGCCGGCAACGGCCCGGTGGCGGTCACCTTCCCGGCCGACAGCGCCGCCTTGAACATGACGTTGTCGTCCTCCCAGGTGCCGACCTGCCCGGTCCGCTCCCCGACGACGACGACGCCCTGGCTACCCCCGGCCGCCGCGACCGCCCGGTCGTACCGGTCCAACGCGTCCCGTGCCTGCTGCCGCAGCCGTTCCGGGCTGTCCCCGACGGGCGCCGGCGCCGGCGCGGGCCGGGCCCCACACCCCCCACCCAGCACCACGACCCCGACCAGCATGCCCAAAGCCCATCGAGCCCTCACGTCCACCTCCGGCGCCGCCGCATCGTCGCACCTTCGACGCCCCACCACCCGCCCCGGTTCCTCCCCCACCCCCCGGTTTGCGTGACCACGGAACATCAACGGCGCCCCCACCGAACAACCCGAAGGATCCGCGGTGCCCTGACCCCTCAGATCTTTCGGGTTGTTCGTTTTTTGAAACTGGCGACGGTGTGGCACCACCGAATGATGACCCCGACGGCGCTGGACCATGTGAGCGCGGACCTGGCTTGGCATCACCTCGACACGGCACCGACCGCGCCCACGCCACCCATTCGCGCGGCCGGAGGCTGCGCGGAACCACCGACCGACGAGGACCTGCACCAGGAATCACTCCAAGCGGCGTACCCCCACGCGAACCTCAACGGAAAGACGACCAGAGGATCTTGGGGGGTGAACAAAGCGCTCACCCAAGCCGGAAGTCGACGGTGACGTCGAGACCGCCATCCGGGCGGGGCAGCACCCGCAGCCCGGCCCCATGCGCCGTGGCAATCGCCTGAACGATCGCCAGCCCCAGGCCATGCCCATCGCTCCGCCCGATCCGCTGCCCCTCCAAGCGCTGGAACGGCTGCAGCAACCGCCCGACCTCCGACGCCGGCACAACCGGGCCGGTATTACGGACCACCAACCGGGCCGCGCCCTCCACCGAACCCGTGGCCACCTCGATCCAGCCGCCGTCGACGTTGTACCGCACCGCATTGTCGACCAGATTCGCCACCAGGCTCTCCACCAGCCGGGGATCACCGGCACCGACGGCCGGGCCCAGCGAAGACCCGACCCGCACGCCGCGGACCTTCGCCTCGACCGAGCGCCGGCGCAGCGCGGCGGCCGCGATCGCGGCCAGGTCGACCGGCTCGTCCTGCTCGACGCCCTGCTCGCCGCTGGCGAGGGTCAGCAGCGCGTCGACGAGCCGCTCCTGGGCGGCGCCGAGGGCGAGCACCTCGCGGCACGCCTCGCGGAGCGTGTCGACCGTGACGTCAGGATCGGCGAGGGCGACCTGCAGCAGGGCCCGCTCCGCAGCGAGGGGCGTCCGTAACTCGTGGGAGGCGTTGGCGACGAAGCGGCGCTGCGAGGCGAACGCGGCCTCGAGGCGTTCGAAGACGCTGTCGAGCGTCGAGGCGAGCTCGGTGAACTCGTCGCCGGAGCCGGTCCGGCCGAGCCGGCGGTGCAGGCTGGTCGCGGAGATGTCGCGGGCGTTGGCGATGATGGTGCGCAGCGGGCGCAGGACCCGGCCGGCGATGACCCAGCCGCCGAGCACCGCGAGGAGACTCGCGATCAGCAGCGTCACGACGATGACGCGCAGCATCCGGTCGTCGGGCGGGGGTTCGTGCGGGGTCGGCGCCGGCCCCTGGCCCACGGGAGCGGTGGACGACGAGCCGTAGGAGAACAGCCCGATCCCGGCGACGACCGCGAGCAGGAACGGGACCGCGTAGAGCGCGGTGAGCCGCCACTGCAGCCGGCGGTTGCGCCGGCTCACAGCGAGCCGATGCGGTAGCCGGCCTCGCGGACGGTGTGGATGAGGTCGGGGGTGCCGAGCTTGCCGCGCAGCCGGCGGATCGTCGTCTTCACCACGGTGGTGAACGGATCCGCCGCCTCGTCCCACACCCGCTCCAGCAGGTCCTCCGCGGACACCGGCCGGCCGTCGGCGGCGAGCAGGCACTCCAGGACGCCGAACTCCTTCGGGCTGAGCTCCAGGCGCTGCCCGGCCCGGGACGCGACCCGGCGGGCGGGGTCGAGGGTGAGGTCGCCGAGCTCGTACACCGTCGGCAGCGACGAGGCGGGCCGCCGGGCCAGGGCCCGGATCCGGGCGACCAGCTCCTCGAAGTCGAACGGTTTCGGCAGGTAGTCGTCGGCGCCGAGGCCGAGGCCGTCGACCCGCTGCTTGACGGTGCTGGCCGCGGTCAGCATCAGCACCCGGCTGCTGGAGCGGGCCGCGACGATCCGGCGGCACACCTCGTCGCCGTGCACGCCGGGCAGGTCACGGTCCAGGACGACCACGTCGTACCGGTTCACGGCGAGCCGCTCCAAGGCCTCGGCGCCGTCCAGGACGACGTCGACCGCCATGCCCTCCCGGCGCAGCCCCGTCCCGACGGTCCTGGCCAGGACCTCGAAGTCTTCGACCACCAGCACCCGCATGCCACCACGATGCCAGGTCCGAGGTGTCAGTGAGGTGTCCGCCGTTGTCACCGTGGTGTCACCGCGCCGCCCGTACAACAGGACCCATGATTGTCGTCAACGGACTTCGCAAACGGTTCGGGTCGCAAACGGCCCTCGACGGGATGACGTTCACCGTCGAACCCGGCCAGGTCACCGGCTTCGTCGGCCCCAACGGCGCCGGCAAGTCCACCACGATGCGGGTGATCCTGGGCCTCGACGCACCGGACGCCGGCACCGCACTGGTCGCCGGCCGGCCCTACCGCAGTCTCAGCCGCCCGCTGTGCCACCTCGGTTCGCTGCTCGACGCGGGGGCGCTGCAGCCGGGGCGGACCGCCCGCAACCACCTGCTGTGGCTCGCGCACTCCCAGGGCCTGCCCGGCCGCCGGGTCGACGAGGTCCTCGAAGGGGCCGGGCTGCAGGGCGTGGCCCGCCGGGCCGCGGGCGGGTTCTCCCTCGGCATGCGCCAGCGCCTCGGCATCGCCGCCGCGCTGCTCGGCGACCCGCCGGCGCTCATGCTGGACGAGCCGTTCAACGGCATGGACCCCGAGGGCATCATCTGGATGCGCCACCACCTGCGGGCGCTGGCCGCCGAGGGCCGGGCCGTGCTCGTGTCCAGCCACCTGATGAGCGAGCTGCAGGACACCGCCGATCATGTCGTGGTCGCGGGCCGCGGCCGGGTCATCGCCGACACGAACATCGCCGCGCTGCTGCGGACGGCCGCCGCCGGCAGGGTCACGTTGCGCACCGGCGCGCCGTTCGTTGACGCCGCGGCAGGTGTACTGGAGTCCGCCGGCGCCGTGGTGAGCCGCGCCGGCGAGGGCACGCTGACCGTCACCGGGATGGCCGCCGAGCAGGTCGTGGCGGCGCTCACTGCGGGCGGGGTGCCGTTCGCGGAGATCTCCTCGCACCGGGCCACTCTCGAGGAGGCGTACCTGGAGCTGACCCGCGACGCGGTCGAGTTCCGCGCCACGGCCGGGCCGGAGGAGGCGCGATGAACGGCTACGCGCGGCTCGTACACGCGGAATGGACGAAATTCAGGACCGTGCGCGGCTGGGTGATCGGGATGCTGGTCGCCACCGCCGCCATCGTGGGGTTCGGCCTGTTCCCCGGCATGGAAGGCACCTGCGGCAAGCGCGGCACCGGCTCCGAGTGCGTCGTGCCCGTCGGCCCCGAGGGGCAGGAGGTCACCGACGCGTTCACGTTCGTGCACCGCCCGCTCACCGGCGACGGCACCATCACCGCGCGGATCGCGTCGATGACCGGATTCCGGCCGAACTTCGCCGACGGCGCCCACGGGGACATCGAGGGGGTGGTCCCGTGGGCGAAGGCCGGGCTGATCGTCAAGGACGGCACCCGCAGCGGCTCCACCTACGCCGCGGTCATGCTCACCGGCGGGCACGGCGTGCGGCTGCAGCACAACTACGTGCACGACCGCGCCGGAAGTACCGCCGCCGCCACGGCACCACGGTGGCTGCGGCTGACCCGGGGCGGGGACCGCATCACCGCGCTGGAGTCCGCCGACGGCGTCAGCTGGACCGGGATCGGCACCGTGCGGCTCACCGACCTGCCGGCCACCGCGGAGGTCGGGCTGTTCGTCACCTCGCCACAGTTCACGGAGACGATCGGCGCCGCCTCGGCGTCCGGCGGCCCGTCGAAGGCCACGGCCGGGTTCGACCAGATCAGCACGACCGGCGGCTGGCCGGAAGGCACCTGGGCCGTTGCCACCGGCGGGCCCGTCGAAGGTCCGGGCAGTCCGGGCGGGCCGGGCAGCCCGGACATCGGTGGGCCCGCCGGCAACCGGGGACCGGCGGGCGACGGCCGGCCGAACGGCGCCGAGGAGACCGCCGGCGGGTTCACCGTCACCGGCTCCGGCGACATCGGCCCGGCCGTGGCGGGCGCGGCGGGCCTGGGCACCACCATCAGCCAGACGCTCATCGGCACGTTCGCCGGTCTCGTGTTCGTCGTCGTGATCGGCGCGATGACGATGACCGGGGAGTACCGGCGCGGGCTGATCCGCACCTCGCTCACCGCCGCACCGCGCCGGCTGACGGCGCTCGCGGCGAAGGCGACCGTGCTCGGCGGCGTCGCGTTCGTGGCCGGGCTCGCCGCGGCGGCCGTCGTCGTCGGGTTCGGGCCGGACATCATGCGCGGCAACGGCATCTACGTCCACCCCGCCTCCACCATGACCGAACTGCGGGTCGTCGTGGGCACCGGGGCGCTGCTCGCCCTCGCCGCGGTCCTCGCGCTCGCGTTCGGGGTCCTGCTGCGGCGCGGCACCACGGCGGTCACCCTGGCGATCGTGGCGACGGTCCTGCCGTACCTGCTGTCGATGACCGTCCTGCCGATCGCCGCCGGCGAGTGGCTGCTGCGGGTCACCCCGGCCGCCGCGTTCGCGATCCAGCAGAGCACGCCGCGGTACGCGCAGGTCGACGGCGTGTACACACCCGCCAACGGCTTCTTCCCCCTCGCGCCGTGGGCTGGGTTCGCCGTCCTGCTCGCCTGGGCCGGTGTCGGGCTGGCGTTCGCCGCGTACCGCTTCCGCAGGAGGGACGTGTGAGCGCCGTGCTGGCTCTCCGGGACCGGACCCGCACCCGCGAGTCCGGGGCGCGGTACCTGCGCGCGGAGTGGACGAAGCTGCGCACCGCCCCGGAGACCTGGTGGCTGGTCCTCGGGATCGTCGCGGCGACCGCCGCCGTCAGCGTCGTCGTCGCGGTCAACATGCGCTGCGCCACCGCGGTCTGCGGCGGCGACCCGACGAAGGCCGTCCTCACCGGCGTGCAACTCGGGCAGGCGGTCGTGGCGATCCTCGCCGTGCTCGCCGTCGGCGGGGAGTACGGAACCGGCATGATCCACGCCACCCTGGCGGCGATGCCGCGCCGCACCGGCGTCCTCGCGGCGAAGGCCGTGGTCGTCACCGCCGTGACCGCCCCCGCCGCGGTGGTCGCGGTCGCCGTGTCCGCGCTGGTGGGCCGGCACATCCTGCCCGCCGGCGTGTCGACGGCGACGCTGCTGCGGGCGACCGGCGGCTCGGTGCTCTACCTGCTGCTGATCGGGCTGCTCGCCCTCGGCGTCGCCGCCGTCGTGCGCAACGCGGCCGCGGCGATCGGGGTGGTGCTGGCGCTGCTGTTCCTGTTCCCGATCCTCGCCGCCGCCGCGCCCGACCCGCACTGGGAACGGCACCTGCTGCAGATCGGCCCGATGACCGCCGGGCTTGCCGTGCAGGCCACCACCGGCCTGGACAAGCTGCCGATCGGCCCGTGGGCCGGCCTGGGCGTCACCGCCGCCTGGGCGTTCGGCGCATTACTCGTCGGGGGTGTCGCGCTGGCCGCGCGGGACGCTTAGCGGACAGCGCCGATGGGTACCGAGGCGGATGTGAATGTCGCTGTCATCGCCCATGCCGGCAAGTCCCTCGGCGGGGGTCTCGACGAACTGCGGCGGGTCCTGGCCCGCGAAGGCGTCGAGACCCCCGACTGGCGCGAGGTGCCGAAGAGCCGCAAGGCACCCAAGCAGCTGCGCAAGGCCGTCGAGGCGGGCGCCGACCTGGTGTTCGTCTGGGGCGGCGACGGCATGGTGCAGCGCTGCGTCGACACCCTCGCCGGCTCCGACGTGACCCTGGCGGTGATCCCGGCCGGCACCGCGAACCTGTTCGCGTCGTCGCTGGACATTCCGCAGGACATCGCCGCCGCCGTGCGCATCGGCCTGACGGGCACCCGCCGCCGCTTCGACCTCGGCAAGGTCGCCGGGGAGCACTTCGCCGTCATGGCCGGCGCCGGCTTCGACGCCGAGATGATCGACGACGCCGACCGGGGCATGAAGAGCCGCGCCGGCAAGCTCGCCTACTTCGGCACCGCCGTCCGCCACGTCGGCGACGACCCGGTCGAGGCGACCGTCACCCTCGACGGCAAGGAGTGGTTCTCCGGCCCCGCCACCTGTGTCCTGCTCGGCAACATCGGCACCATCGCCGGTGGCATCGAGGCCTTCGACGACGCCAGCGCGTTCGACGGCCGCCTCGAGGTCGGCGTGTCGACCGCCCAGGGCGCACTGCAGTGGGCCCGCACCCTGGGCCGCATGGCGTTCGGCCGCACCGACGACTCCCCGTTCGTCCAGGTGGGCAGCGCACGGAAGGTCAAGGTGCGCTTCGCCTCGCCGGTGCTGCTCGAGCTCGACGGGGGCGCCCGTACCCCGGTCCGCAAGCTCAAGGCCAGGGCGGTGCGGGCCGCGGTGAGCATCGCCGTGCCCGGTCCCGCGCCGGCGGCGGCCTGACCCGTGCCGGCGCCCTCACCCGTGCCGGCGCCCTCACCTGCGCTGGCGCCCTCACCTGCGCTGGCGCCCTGACCTGCGCCGGCGGCCTGACCCGCGCCGGCGGTCAGCACGCGGCGCGGAAGGCGTCCAGGCGGAGGTTCTTGCGGATCGAGCTGAACCGCAGCGCCGCCGCCGTCGGGCACAGCGACGCCTTGTACTCGACGTGGAAGACCGGCTTGCCGGCGGTGACGAACGGGCTGAGCATCGCGCACTCCTTCCACTGCACGCACGACTCGTTGACGGCGAAGTCGAAGGACGGTTGCAGCTTGGTGATCTGCTCGAGGTCGTTCTTCAGCCCGACGGCCAGGCCGAGGGAGTGCGCCAGGTCCGCGACCCGGCGGTTGAACAGCAGCTGGTCGGCGGCGGTCAACGGGAACCCGGACGCGTTGGCGTAACCGTCCATGTTGTCCGGGTCGACGGCGTCGAAGCCCTTGGCCTTGCAGGTCGCGAAGCGGTCGGTGAGGATCGGCCGCAGCGTGTCCCACTGCCGGATGTCGAGCCACTGCTCGCCGGCCCAGCCGTCCAGCGCGTTGCCGCGCACGGCGGCCGGGAAGCGGGCGGCGTCGGCGCGCCAGTTCTCCCACGAGCCGGCGTCGACGTAGCACAGCACCTTCCGGCCGGCCGCGTGCAGCTTGGTGACCTGGGCCTTCGTTGCGTCGGCGCCGTCGATGTCGTACACGTCGGCGGTGACGGACATGTCCAGCGCGCCGGTGAACTGCATCTGCCACGTCGCGCCGGCGGCCGGCTTCCACCAGGTGGCCGGTGCGGTGGCAGCGGCGGCCGGTACGGTGGAGATCACGACGGCGGCGAGGGCCGCCAGGGCCACGAGCACGGTGCGGGGGGTGTGTCGCATGCCTCGCCATCGACCGGGCGTGGACTGGCCTGATCTGACGGTCCGGTGGAATGCGCCGCCCGGTCAGGGGACAGACACCGCCGTCACGTGGTCCGTGTGCGTGCGCGACGCCGACGGCCGTGTCGTCCACGCACACCGGCCCGATCTGGTCCTGTCCACCGCGAGCGTCGGCAAGCTGCTGCTCCTGCTCGAGGTCGCACGGAGCCTCCCGCCGGACCTGCCGTGTGACCGGCGGGACGTGGCGGCGGTCGCGGACTCCGGGTTGTGGCAGCACCTCGGTACCGATGTGCTCCCCGTCCGCGACCTGGCCGTGCTGGTGGCGTCGGTGAGCGACAACCTCGCCACCAACGTCCTGCTCCGCCGGGCCGGCCTGGACCGGGTCGCGGCGCTGGCCGCTTCGCTGGGCCTCACCGTGACGGCGCTGCACGACGTGGTCCGCGACGTCCGCACGGCCGCGCACCCGCCGCGGCTGTCGTCCGGCAGCGCCGGCGAACTGTCGCTGCTGCTGCACCGGCTGCCGGGGATCGAGGGCGGGGCGCAGGTGCTGGACTGGATGCGGACGTCGGTGGACCTGTCGATGGTGGCGTCGGCGTTCGACCTGGACCCGTTGTCGCACGACGGTGTCCTGCTGCGCAACAAGACCGGCACCGACGACGGGGTGCGCGCGGACGTCGGCGTCGTCACCGGCACCGCGGGCGCCGTCAGCTACGCGGCCCTGGCCAACTGGTCTCCCGCCGCGTCTCCGGCGTCTCCCACATCTCCCACATCTCCCACGTCTCCCGTGTCTCCAGTGGCGACGGTCGGTGAGGTGCTGGCAACCATGCGTGCGCTGGGCAATGCGATCCGCGCGCACGTGGGAAAATGAGGCATGCCGTATTCGCCACGGGAGACCGTCCAGAAGACCGGGTTCAGCCTCGACACGCTGCGCTACTACGAGCGCATCGGCCTCCTCGACGGCATCGACCGCACCGCCGGAGGGCAGCGCCTGTTCACCGACGACGACCTCGACTGGCTCGGCGTCCTGCGCTGCCTGCGTGACACCGGCATGCCGATCGCCAGGATGCGCCGATATGCGGAGCTCGCCCGCGACGGTGAGGGCACGTTCGCCGAGCGCGCCGAGCTCCTCGAGGAGCACGACCGGGACATCGAGCGCAAGATCGCCGAGCTGCGCGACGAGCAGGTGAGGATCAAGGAGAAGATCGGCTGGTATCGGCAGGAGCTCGCCCGCGCCGAGCCTGCCGACACGCAGGCACCGGTGTGACGGCGGCCGTCCCGGCGTGACGGCGGCCGTCCCGGCGTGACGGCGGCCGTCCCGGCGTGACGGCGGCCAGCTGGGCGTGACGGCGCCCGTCTCGGCGCGACGGTGGCTGTCTCGGCTTGACCTGGTGCGCGCTCCAGGTCATAGCGTCGCCGGCATGCGAACAGTTCCACTTGGCCGCACCGGCGAGCAGGTCAGCGCCCTCGCCCTCGGCTGCATGCTGATGGGCACCAGCACCGACGAGCCCACATCCACCCTGATCCTGGACAGGTATCTCGACGCCGGCGGCACGTTCCTGGACACTGCCGACTGCTACGCGTGGTGGCCCGACGCGCCGGCCGGGGCGGCGCCGTTCACCGGCGGGGAGAGCGAGACGCTGCTCGGGCGCTGGTTCGCCAGGACCGGGCGGCGCGACGACGTGTTCCTCGCGACCAAGGGCAGCGCCTGGGTCGCCGACCCGGCCGCGGCCCGCGACGGGCGGCGCAGCGCCGCGTCGCAGTATGCCGGGGCGGGCGGCGACACGCTCCGCCGCGCCCTCGACGCCAGCCTGCGCAGGCTCGGCGTCGACCACGTCGACCTGTATTACGTCCACGTCGACGACCTGACGACACCCCTCGAAGAGACGCTGGAGGCGCTGGCCGCGCTGGTCGCCGCCGGTAAGACCCGCCACCTCGGCTGGTCCAACGTGTCGACGGCCCGGCTGGAGCGCATCGCCGCCCTCTGCGCCGAGCACGGCTGGCCCGCGCCCGTCGCCGTGCAGCAGGAGCACTCGTACCTGCGCCCGGCGGAGCCAACGGTGTCCATCGTGGACAGTGCGCAGCTGACGCACCTGCGGGCACACCCGGAGATGACGCTCGTCGCGTATTCGCCGATCCTCAAGGGTGTGTACGACGACCCGGCGAAGCGGCAGACCCACCACGTGATGCGACCTTACCGCGGCGCCGACACCGAGGCCCGCTTCGCGACCGTGTCGCGGGTGGCCGCGCAGCTCGGCGTCACCGGCAACCAGCTCGTCCTCGCGTGGCTGCTGCACCAGCAGGATCCGGCCAGGGTCACGCTGATCGGCCCGCGGACCCTGTCGCACTACGACGCCGCGGTCGCCGCCCTCGACATCACCCTGGACCCCGCGACCCTCGCCGCCCTGGCCTGACGCCGCACGTCACAGGGCGATCGGCCGGTACGCGAGTGCCGCGTCCACGATCTCCTCCGGGCCGGCGCCGGCCAGCTCGGCGGGCGGATAGAAGATGAGGCCGGAGGCGCCGGGCATGACCACGTTCGCGTCGAACAGGGCCACGTAGAAGTCGGTGTGCCGGTCGCCGGCGAGGATGCGGCACACGATCTCGACGAGCTCGTCGCGGGTGACGGTGCTGGCGGCCGGGGTCCGCCGGATCGGGGGAGCGGCGGCCTCCGCGGCCAGCTCGTCGGGCTCGCGGCTGCAGAGGTCGCGCAGGTCCTCGACGGTGTAGTCGTGCCCGGTGGCGTCGTTGAGGGCGGCGATCGCCTCGGCGGCCCGCGGGTCGGACCGGTCGAGCAGGTCCCGGATCGCCTCGATGCGCGCCTGGACCGCCGCGACGTGCCGGGCGGCGACGGCGGGCGGCAGCAGCTCCGGTCTCAGCTCCACGGCCCCGATCCTGCCACGCCCCGGCCGTCGGTGCGGGTGCGTTCAGCGGCGGGCGGGACGGTGTCGTCGGGGGTGTGGGACGTCGAGCCTGGGTCGCCGCCTGTGCCGTCGCCACGCCCTCGCGGCCGCCTGCACCACCGTCGCCGACGGCAGGCGGGTCGCGGTCGTTCGCGCACGACAACGGGCGCGTCGGGGTCTGGGACCTCGACGAGGGCGCCCCGCCGGACCCCGTGCCGCACGAGTTTCGCGCCCGGGCTTCGGTCGCCTGCGTGCGCCCGCCCGGCGGCACCGGGCCGGCGGTGGCGTGCTCACCGGGGCACCACGGCGAGGCCAGGACCGTCGCGCGGTCCGGGGCGGCCGTGACACCGGACGGGGCAGGGTCCGCGGTCCGCTACCGGGCGTCCGGGTCCGCTGGGCGGTCGACGACCGGAAGGTCCGGGGTGCCCTGCCGGTCGACCAGGCGCGGCACGTCAGCGTCGAGGTGGCCGTGCAGCCGTAGCCGGTTGCAGCCGAGGTCGAACGCGTCCCGGACCGAGCGGGCGTAGGCGATGCCGCGGTAGAAGCCGGCGGCGAAACGGATGGCGGTGTCGTCCAGGACGCGGCCGCGCATGCCGATGACGAACGGTACGTGCTCGGCGATCGCCCAGGCCTGGTCTTCGGTGAAGCAGGCGTTGAGCACCACGCACTGCAGGCGGCCGCGCTCCAGGCGGAACAGTTCGCTCAGCGCCTCCGGGGGCACCGACTGGGGCTGCCGGAGGTCGTCGGTGACCACGATGCCCGCGCCGGCCACCCCGTGGCCGCTGAAGTGGGCGATCACCGGGCGGTGGTGCGGCAGCACGTCGGACAGGTCGTCCAGGCGCAGGGCGTCGGCGGTGCGGACGTCGATGCGTTCGCCGGCGCCGGCGAGCCGGACCGCGTGGCTGATCTCCCGGCGTTCCTCGTCGACGCGCAGCGGCGCCTGCTGGTCGGTGCCGGCGCTCATCACCAGGACGACCGCGGGTTCGACCGGCCGGCGCGGCCGGGGTGACCCGTGCGTGACGATCTTGTCGCCGTGGATGTTGTCGCCGCCGAACTTGTTGCCGTAGATCGTGTCGCCCATGACCACCTCACTGCTCGCTCGTACTGTTCGCTGGGGAACGCGGCCCGGGATCGAGCCGGAAACGGATACGGTGTGCGTCGCGGCGCAACCCGTCGTCGCCGTGCATCGACAGGTCCCGGAAGACCTCGGCGGGTGCCTCCGGCGCCGAGGAGACCAGCACGACGAACGCCGCGGGTCGTGGCGCGTCGCCCGCCCCGGCCGGCCACCGCAGCGGGATGCCGTCCAGCCGGCCGTGCAACTCGTCGCGGCCGATCACGTGCTCCTCGCCCGGCCGGACCGGGACGCCGGACGGGTCGAGCGAGGTGACGACGGAGCCGCGTGCCAGGGGGTCGAACGCGAGCAGCGACACGTGCACGGTCGCCCGGCCGTCGTTGCGGACGCGTACGTACACGTCCTCGCCGGCGTGGACGAGCGCGTCCTGCGCCGGCAGCGGGTGCGCCCGGCCGCCCACCACCCGGCCCCACCCGATGGTCACCGCGGCGCCGAGCGCCGCCCGATCCGGCCCGGCCTCCAGCCCCAGCCCGGGCCGGACCGGATCCAGCTGGAACGGCGGCCGCAGCGCGGGCCCCTCCGCCTCCGGACGCTGGAACGGCACCACCGCCCGCACCCGCTCGCGCACCCGCGGCAGCAGGTCGGCCCAGCTGACCGGCCGGTCGCCGGTCTCGGCCAGGGTCAGGGTGAGCGCCTCGGTGAACAGCCCGGCCGGCCGCCCGGCGTCGTTGGTGTACTCGTACGCCGACTGCTCGCGGCCGCAGGCCACCACCCGCACCGCGTCCTGGTTGCCCAGGGCGTGCAGGGCGGCGGTGTCCAGGCCCTGGCGGCGCAGGCGGCTGAGGTGTTCGGCGACGTCGAGGTACGCCGGCTGCCGCAGCGCCTTCACCCGCAGCCCGTCGTCGCGGAACACGTGCGCGGCGTGGCAGGCGTCGATGATGACGGTGACGTTGCGGGTCGTGTTCGTCAGCCGGAGGAGCAGGACCGACAGCTCGGGGGCGGTGATGCCGCGGAAGTCCGTGGCCGCCGGCCCGGGGTGGTCGACCGGGACGATGAACTGCAGCCGCGGCGGCGCGGCCCGGCCGGGCGTCCTCAGCTGCGGTGGCGGTGTGGCCAGGCCGCCGTGCCCGCTGTAGTAGACGACGACGGCGTCGTCCGGGCGGGCGTCGCGGATCAGCCGCCCGTACGCGTCGAGGATCCCCGCCCGGGTGGCTTCCGACCCCTCGCACCGCACGGTGGCGAAGCCGCGCCCGGCGAGCAGCTCCGCCATCGCGTCGACGTCGTTGCCCACGCCGGTGAGGTCGTGGGCCGGTGCACCGATGAGCACGGCCGTACGCCGCATGCCCCGTCCCTCCGGTCCAGCGTTCTGTGCTGACAAACAGTGCTGACAAACAGTGCTGACGGACACGCCCGCCGGATCGTGGCGTGAATCTTGCGATGAGACTCCGTTTTTCGTCTCGCCCGGCGGCGCCCGACCGGCGATGCTGGTGCCATGAGTGATCACCCGAGGGCGGCGACCGCCACGTATGAGCTGCTGCACACCGGTTACGCGGGCGCCGGCGTCGCCTCGACCGTCGGCTTCGTCCGCGACGGCGACGTCCTGCTCGTCACCGACCCCGGCATGGTCCGCGACCGGTCGCTGATCCTCGACCCCCTGGCCGCGCTCGGCGTCGATCCGGCAACGGTCACCGACGTTATCTTCAGCCACCATCACCCGGACCACACGCTCAACGCCGCGCTGTTCCCCAACGCGCGCTTCCACGACCACTGGGCGGTGTACCACGGCGACCAGTGGGACGACCGGGACGCCGAGGGGTTCGAGCTGACCCCGTCGATCCGGCTGATCCGCACCCCGGGGCACACCGCCGAGGACATCACCACCCTCGTCGGCACCGCCGGCGGCGTGGTCGCCTTCACGCACCTGTGGAACACGGCCACGTCGGTCGGCGACGACTACGCCACCGACCTCGCGGCCCTGCACGTGGGCCGCGCCAGGGTGCTCGCCGTCGCCGACGTCGTGGTGCCGGGCCACGGCCCCGCGTTCACCCCGACCCCGGACACGCCGCGCTGAGCGTCAGCAGACGGGCGCGCCGGCGCTGGCGGCGGCCCCGACCGGGCTCGCCACGGCGGACGGGGACGGCGGCGCGGACGGCGAAGGGGACGGCGACGGCGACGGCGACGCCGCGGTGGGGCTGTACATGAGCGTGCCGGTCTGCTGGAACGCCGACGAGCCCAGCGCCACCCCCGGGACCGTGACCTGGTGCCCCGCCGTGTCCGTGACCCGCAGCGTGATCGGGCCGGTGAGGCCGGACGGGCCGGTCCAGGTGTTGTCGGCGTTGTGCTTCAGGGCGGTCCAGCCGGCGCCGGCCTGCAGCTCCACGGTGGACAGCCGGTTGCCGTGGTTGTCCAGGACGACCGACAGCGACGAGTAGCCGCTGCCGCCCTTCGCCCGGACCTTCAGGGGGCCGGGCAGCGCAGGGTCGCGCAGCGTGCCGTAGGTGATCTGGATGATGCCGGCGCTCACCGAGCCGATGCGGGCGAAGGCGGCCCTGCTCAGGTCGATCTTCCCGGCGGGGCAGGACGGGCACTGGTCGACGACCTGGACCGGGGTCGTCTGGCCGTTGGGGCCGGTCACGGCGAGATAGGACCCGCACGCCGCGCCGCCGGCCCACTCGGCCGGGCCGATGGCGGCGTAGCCGTCGCTGGACGGGGCGCCGAGGTTGCACATGCCGTTGCGGTTGGTGCTGTAGTAGGAGGCGCTGCCGCCGCGCACGTTCTCCACCACGGGGTCCCGCGCCACGGGCGGCGCGGCGGCGCAGGCGGCGTTGCCGCCGTCCTGCACGACGAGCACGATCGAGACGACGACGGCGAGGACGCCGCCCGCGGCGGGGATCATCCAACGCAGGTGACGGCGGTCCATGGGTCCGGGAGTCTAGAAGCCCTTTCGGGTTTCAGGGAAATCGAGACAAGTCGCACGGTGAGTGCATACTTCTCGTTGACATGAAGGCATCGACGGGCGTTCCATGTGTGGATGCGCAGCGTTGCGTCGTTGGTACTTGTCGTGGGGATCCTCGCCGTCCCCTCGCCCGCGTCGGCGGATCCGCCGGTGTGCGGGCCGCCGGTCGTCAGCACCACCCAGCCGGGCTACACCGTCGCCGACCCTGACTGTGACGTCAACGGCACACCGTTCACGCCGGTCGGCGGGTCCTCGGTGTGGACCGGGATCGTCGACGGGGCCGCCTACCGCCTCGAACGGCCCGCCGCGTGGAACGGCGAGCTGGTGCTCTACGCGCACGGCTTCCGCGGCAGCGGCACGAGCGTGTTCGTCGACAGCCCGTCGCTGCGCGCCCACTACCTGTCGCGCGGGTTCGCCTGGGCGGCGTCGAGCTACCAGACCAACGGCTACGACGTCGGGCAGGGCGTGCGGGACTCGTACACCTTGATCCAGCGCTTCAAGGAGCGCACCGGGCAATCCGCCCGGGCCGTCTACATGACCGGGGCCTCGATGGGCGGGCACGTCGCGGCCGTTGCCATCGAGGAGCACCCGTCGGCGTTCGTCGGGGCGATGCCCGTCTGCGGCGTCCTCGGCGACGGGGAGCTGTTCGACTACTTCCTGGACGCGAACGTCACCGCCGCGGCGCTCACCGGCACCGCCATCACGTTCCCGAAGGCACCCGTCGATCCCTCGTTCCTGGAGGTGTACCGCCAGCAGGTCGCGCAGGAGGTGCCGCTGCTGGGCACGGGCGCCGGGCTGACCGCGCTGGGCCGGCAGTGGGGTGACTACGTCGAGCAGCGCAGCGGCGGCACCCGGCCCGGCTTCGACGCCGCGATCGCCTACTGGAGCGCGCTGCCGGCGATCCCGCCGCTGACGTCGGTGCCGTTCCTGTTCGGCGTCTACCCGGGCCTGTCCGGGGGCACCGCGAACATCGCCAAGGGCAACATCACGTCCAACCGCCTCACCCTGTATCAGAGCGACGACAACCCGTGGCTGTCGCGCGACGAGCTGCGGCTCAACCGCGACGTCCTGCGCGTGGACCGGACCGACCGGCCGTCCCGGGACCTGTCCGGGGTGCCGCGCGTCGACGGGCGCCCGCGCGTCCCGGTGCTGTCGATGCACACGATCGGCGACCTGTTCGTGCCGCTGTCGATGGAGCAGGAGTACGCCCGGCGCGCCGCGCTGCAGGGCCGCGGGAAGCTGTTCGTGTCGCGCGCGGTGCGGGCCCTCGGGCACTGCGAGTTCACCGGGCCGGAACTGGCGCGCGGCTTCGACGACCTGGTCTCGTGGGTGCGGACCGGGCACCGGCCGGCCGGCGACGCGATCCTGGACCGCCGCGCGGTCGCCGCCGCGGACTTCGGCTGCCGGTTCACCATGACCGACCGGCCGTCGTTCGGGGCCGCCTGCCCGGCGTGAATATTCGGCGGCGTCGCTGCCCGGGTCGCGTTACGGTGACCCGGGCAGCTTCCGGTGCGCCGGTGACGGCTCCTTCTTTCAGTAAAAAAGATGGCCTCCGGGCCGACCGCCGTCACCACTCCGATCTCGGGAGCCGCCCGTGGACGCCATCGCCGACGAGGTCGACGAGGTCGCACGGCGCACCGGGTTCTCCGGCGTCGTCAGCGTCGAGCGGGGCGGCACCGTCGAGGTCGTCGCCGCGCACGGGCTCGCCGACCGGGCCGCCGGGCTGCCCAACACGCCCGGCACGAGGTTCGGGATCGCGTCCGGCACCAAAGGCATGACCGCCGTGGTCGTGCTGGGCCTCGTCGAGGACGGGCTGCTCGCCCTCGACACCCCGGCGCGGCAGGTGCTCGGCGCGGACCTGCCGCTCATCGGCGCCGACGTCACCGTCGAGCAGCTCCTCGCGCACACGTCCGGGATCGGCGACTACTACGACGAGGACGCCGGCGGCGACATCACCGACTACGTGCTGCCCGTGCCGGTCCACGAACTGCTGGACACCGAGGACTACCTGAAGGTCCTCGGCGGCCACCCGGCGAAGTTCGCGCCCGGCACCCGGTTCTGCTACTGCAACAGCGGCTACGTCGTGCTCGCCCTCATCGCCGAGCGGGCCGGCGGCGCGCCGTTCCACGACCTGGTCGGGCGGCGGGTGTGCGGGCCGGCGGGCATGACCGCGACCGGGTTCCACCGCTCCGACGAGCCACCGGCCGGCCTGGCCACCGGCTACCTGCCGGTGCCCGGCGCCGACCGCACCAACGTGCTGCACCTGCCGGTGCGCGGCAGCGGCGACGGCGGGATGAGCTCGACCGTCGCGGACGTGAGCGCGTTCTGGCGGGCGCTGTTCGCCGGGCGGCTCCTGCCCGCGGCGCGGGTCGCGGAGATGGTCCGGCCGCGCAGCGACGTGCCCGGCGAGCAGCGCCGCTACGGCCTCGGCTTCTGGCTGCCGGAGACCGGCCCGGCGGTGATCCTCGAAGGCTACGACGCGGGCGTGTCGTTCCGCAGCGTGCACAACCCTGCCACGGCGTTGACGTGGACCGTCGTGTCGAACACGTCCGACGGCGCGTGGCCCGTCGCCCGCCGCCTGGGCGAGCTGCTGACCGTCTGACGGACCGGCGAGTCCAAGATCCGACGACCGGTCCGCGAGGCGCCGACCGGCGGATATCGTGACCCGCGTGACACGGCTCGACTTCCGGATCCTCGGCCCGCTGGAAGTCCAGCCGCCGCACGGCGCGCCGCTGGAACTCGGCGCCCGCAAGCAACGCGCGGTGCTGGCGGTGCTGCTGCTGGATCCCGGCCGGGTGGTGTCGCTGGACCGGATCATCAACGGCCTCTGGGCCGGCGAGGCGCCGTCGAGCGCGACCAGCACGCTGCAGGTGTACGTCTCGCAGCTGCGCCGGATCCTGGAGCCGGACCGTCCACCCCGGACCCCGGCGACGGTGCTGGTGACCAGAGATCCCGGGTACCTGCTGGCGGTCGGCGCCGGGCAGGTCGACGCGCTGCGCCTCACCCACGGCGCCGAGGCCGCCCGGGCCAGGCTCGCGGCGGGCGACTTCGACGAGGCGGAGGTGCTGCTCACCGCCGCGCTGCGGGAATGGCGGGGCGCGCCGCTGGCGGACTTCGCCGACGAGGAGTTCGCCGCCGCGACCGCCGCGCAGCTCGGCGAGGTGCGCGACAGCGCCGTCGAGGATCTCGTCGAGGTCCACCTCGCCACCGGGCGGCACGCCGCGGCGGCCGCGGCGGCGCAGGGCATGCTTGACCGGCATCCGTTCCGGGAACGGTCCTGGGGTCAGCTGATGCTCGCGTTGTACCGCGACGGCCGCCAGGCCGACGCCCTCGCCGCCTTCCGGCGGGCCCGGACGGTCCTCGACGAGGAGCTGGGGCTGCCACCCGGCCCGCAGCTGCGGGCCCTGGAGGCGGCGATCCTGCGGCACGACCCGGCCCTTGCCCACGATCAGCTCGCGCGGCGCGGCGCCGTCGAGCCCGGCCGGATCCACCCGCCGCACGTCGACCGTGGACCGATCGCGCAGGTCCCGCCGGGCCCGGCCACGACCGATCGCCCGGCCGCACCACGGCCGACCGGTCACCCCGACCGTGGCTCGGACCGTGGCTCGGACCGTGGCCCGGACCGTGGCTTCGTTCGCGGCGTGGAGGGTGGGTTCGACGCCGGCTACGGCGCCGAGGTCGCGCTGGTCGGCCGCGACCGGGAGGAGCGCCACATCGACGAACGGCTCGCCCTGGCCCGCGCCGGCCGGGGCGGGGTGGTGCTCGTCGTCGGGGAGGCAGGCCTCGGCAAGACCCTGCTCGCCGAGCGCGCCGCGACGCTCGCCGGCGGTCATGGGCTGCGGGTCGCCTGGAGCCGGTGCGTCGAGGCCAACGCGACCCCCGCGTTCTGGCCGTGGGCGCAGATCCTGCGGGCGCTGCCGGACACCGCATCCCGCCGGCACCTGCTGGACGTGCTCGCCGGGCGCGGCGAGAGCGGCTGGCGGGCCGAGGAGCCCGGCACCGCGCTGTTCCACCTGCACGAGGCGGTCGCGGACACGCTGCGCGAGTGCGCGGCCGAGCAGCCGCTGCTGCTGGTCGTCGACGACCTGCACGTCGCCGACGCGTCGTCGCTGCAGCTGCTGGCGCACCTCGCCCCGGCGCTGCACCGGCTGCCGATCCTGCTGCTCGGCACGCTGCGCCCCGAGCTCGCCGACGGTGACCCGGCGCTGCGGGAGGCCCTGGCCCTGCTCGCCAACGAGCGCGGCGCCGACCGGATCCGGCTCGGGTCGTTCACCGCCGGTGACGTCGCCGCGTACCTCGACGGCGACGCCCCCGACGACGTGGTCCTGGCGCTGCTGGAACGCACCGGCGGCAACCCGTTCTACCTCAAGGAACTGCTGCGGCTGCTCACCAGCGAACACCCGGGCGGCTGGGGCACCGCGCAGGCGGTCGCCGACCTCGACGTGCCCGAGAGCGTCCGCGACGTCGTCGGCCGGCGGGTGTCCCGGCTGCCGGAGACCACCCAGGCGATGCTGCGCACCGCTGCGGTCATCGGCCGTGACGTGGAGCTGCTGCTGCTGGAGGCCAGCACCGACGGCGAGCACGAGCAGGTGATGAGCACCCTGGAGCCCGCGGTCGTGGCGGGGCTGCTCACGGAGGTACCGGACGGCTGGGACTACCGCTTCTCCCACGCGATCGTGCGCGACACCCTGTATGGCACGCTCACCCGGCTGCAACGCTCCCGGCTGCACCTGCGGGTCGGCGAGGCCCTCGAAGCGTTCGACCGGCCCGACGACCCGGCGCTGCTGGGCCGACTCGTGCACCACTTCACCATGGCGGCACGGCTCGGCGGCGCCGGACGGGCCGTGCGCTACGCGCGCCGCGCCGCCGACCTGGCGATGGCGCAGCTGGCGTACGACGAGGCCGCCGGGTACCTCGAATCGGCGCTCGGCGCGCTGGACCCGACCCGGCCCGGGGCCACCGCCGACCGGTGCCGGCTGCTCGTCCAGCTCGGCGTCGCCCGGCGCGCCGGTGGGGACCTCGCCGGCACCCGCGCGGTCCTCGACGAGGCGCTCACCCTGGCCCGGCAGCTCGGCGACGACGGGCTCACGATGGACGCGGCGACCCTGTTCGGCGGGGTGACGCTGTGGACGTGGCGGCCGTACCTGGTCGTGGACGAGCGGATGATCGGCATCCTGCGCGACCAGCTGGCCCGGCTCGACGGCACCGACCCGCACCGGCGGGCGGTCCTGCTCGGCACGCTCGCCGTCGAGCTGTACCACAGCCCGGACCGGCCGGCCGGTGAGGCGCACGCCGAGGAGGCCGTCGCGCTCGCCCGGCGCACCGGTGACCCGGACGTGCTCGCCCGCACCCTCAACAACTACTGGAACGTCGCGTGGGTGCCGCACCGCGAGCAGCGGCGCCGGGCCGCGGTCGACGAACTGCTCGCGATCGACGGGCTGCCGCGCACCGTCGAGCTGACCGGACGGCTGCACCGCATGCTCAGCGCGATGGCCGCCGGGGACGTCGCGGGGTTCGACGCCGACCTGGCCCGCGCCGTGCGGCTCGGCGAGGAACTGCGTACCGGTGTCCTCGCCGCGCAGGTGACCTACGCCCGGGCCGGCCGGGCCATGCTCGACGGTCGGTGGGCCGACGCTGAGCGCCTCGTCGACGAGGCGTTCGCGTTGCAGGCGCACACCAGTCTCTGGGGCACCCAGTGGATCCGGCTGGCGCTGCTGTACACCAGCCGCCACTTCCAGCACAGACCCGCCGACCTGCTCGACGAACTGGTCCGCCGCGCCGACGAGCCGCACCTGGAGCTGCTGCGCCCGACCGCGGTCCTGGCCGCCTGCGAGTCCGGCGACGAGGACCTCGCCCGGCGGCTCATCGACCGCTGGGGCACCGGCCGGGACATGCTGTGGTGCTGGAGTTTCGTCGCGTTCCAGTGGGCCCTCGTCGCCGCGCGGCTCGGCACGCCCGACCCGGCGCAGCTGTACGAGGAGATTCTCCCGTTCGCCGACCACTGGTCGACGGTCGGCACCGGGTGCGCGTCGTGGGGCTCGATGCGCTACGCCCTCGCCGCCCTCGCGCAGCGCCTCGGCCGCCTCGACGACGCCGGAACGCATGCAACGCTGGCGCTCGAGGCGCACCGCCGGCTCGGCGCGGCCCACCTCGAGGCCGCCAGCGTGGCGCAGGTCACGGCGCTGGCGGCACTGAAGCGGCGGCCAAGCGGGTCTTAACCGGCCGCCAAGTGCCACCGCGCACGGTGGGTCCACGGCGCCCCGACCTCAGCGGGCGCCCCACCCGAGGGGACCACCCATGACCGTATCCACCACCCCGTCCGCCGCCGCCGAACTGGTCACTGCCGTGCACGGACCGGTGCTGCTGCCCACCGACGACGGCTTCGCCGAGGAGATCGCCGTCTGGAACGTGGCGAACCCGCACAGACCCCTGGTCGCCGTCGGCGCCACCAGCACCGCCGACGTCGCCGCCGCGATCCGCTGGGCCGGCCGGCACGGCCTTCCGGTCGCCGTCCAGTCCACCGGCCACGGCGCGGTCCGCCCCGCCGTCGACTGCGTCCTGATCACCACCCACCGCATGCAGGACCTCACCGTCGACCCCGCCGCCCGCACCGCCCGCGCCGCCGCCGGCGTGCGCTGGTCGAAGGTCATCGAGGCGGCCGCACCGCACGGGCTGGCGCCGCTGAACGGCTCCTCGTCGCAGGTCGGCGTCGTCGGGTACACCCTCGGCGGCGGCCTCGGCCCGCTCGGGCGCACCTTCGGATTCGCCGCCGACCACGTCCGCTCGGTGGAGATCGTCACCGCGGACGGCGTGGCCCGCACCGTCGACGCCGGCCACGAGAGCGACCTGTTCTGGGCGGTCCGCGGCGGCAAGGGCAACTTCGGTGTCGTCACCGCGATCGAGTTCGACCTGTTCGAGGTGCCGGTCCTCACCGGCGGCGGGATCTACTTCCCGGCCACCCACGCCGCGGAGGTCCTGCACGCCTACCGGCAGTGGGCGCCGGGCCTGCCGGAGCTGATGAACACGTCCCTGGCCATGCTGCGCCTGCCCCCGCTGCCGCAGCTGCCGGAGCCGCTGCGTGGCGCGTTCGTCGTGCACCTGCGGGTCGCGTACCTCGGCGCCGCCACCGATGCCGAGCGCCTCCTCGCGCCGATGCTGTCCGCCGCGCCCGCCCTGCTCGGCGGCGTCGGCGAGATGCCGTACCAGGCGGTCGACGCGATCCACCAGGACCCGGTCGACCCGACCCCGACCCGCGAGCGCGGGGTGCTGCTCGGCGAGCTGACCGCGTCGACCGTCGAGGGGCTCCTCGCCGCCGCCGGCCCGCAGGTCGACGTGCCATTGATCATGGTCGAGCTGCGGCACCTGGGCGGGGCGCTGGGTCGCCCGCCGGCGGTGCCGAACGCGGTCACCGGCCGCGACGCCGAGTACTCGCTGTTCGTCATCGGGCTCGGCGTGCCCGACCTGGTCCCCGTCGTCGACGCCGTGACCGGCGCGGTGCTCGCCGCGGCCGGCGACGCCGCGGTCCCCGGCGTCCTGATGAACTTCTCCGGCGGCGCCGGGCCGGAGGCCCTGCAGGCCAACTGGCCCCCGGCCGACCGTGACCGGCTCCTGCGGGTCAAGCGCTCCTACGACCCGACGAACGTCTTCTCCACCAACCAGGCGATCCTCGCCTGACGGCTCCGGCCGGCGCCGCGTGGCGCCGGCCTTCCACCCACGGTCACGCCCGGGCGGCGCCGCGTGGGCCCGGCCTCCCGCCGACGGTCACGCCCGGCGGCGTCTGCGGACCAGCACTACATTGAGCCACCCCGCCGCGGTCACGGCACACCCGAGGACCAACAGGGTCGCGGCGAACCACCGGGCCAGGGGGAACACCCCCGGCGCCGGTGACGGGCCGCCGAACGCGCCCGCCGCGACCAGGTCCGCCGCCACGTCCAGGTCCCAGACGATGCCGGTCGGCTTGTCCAGCAACGGTTTCGTGCCGCCGCGCGGGTCGAGGGCGAGCAGGTCCACATCGGACACCTCGCGGTAGGCGTCCGGTGGGCTGTACGCCGGGTCCTCGTAGGGCGACGTCTCGTCGACGTAGCGGACCACGACCGCGGTGCCGTCGCGCTGCCAACCGGCCAGCTTGGCGCTCGCCCCGCCGAATGTCGCGAAGGTGGCGCCGGGCGCACCGGTGGCGCTGGACAGCACCGTCAGCCGCCAGGACCGGGCGTTGCGCGCCGTGTTGGTGCAGTCGGCGGTGCACCCGGCGACGACGGTGAACACGCCGAGACCGGCGCCGTCGGCCGTGTACGCCCCGGCGCCGCCGAGCCGCGCGCCCGCCGGCAGCGTGGTGAGGACCCGCCGGGCGCCGGTGGCCACGTCGACGAGCGTCACGTCCCGGCCCAGCTGCACCGCGACGGTCCGGCCGTCCGGGGCGAACGCCGCCGGGCCCGGCACCGCGCGCCCGATGTCCAGCAGCCGGGTCGTGGCGCCGCTGTCGAGGTCGAGCAGCCACAGTGCGCCGGAGTCGAAGGTCGTGGTGTCGTGCCCGTCGAAGGCTTCGCTGTTGCCCGCCGCCGCCGGCTGGTACCCGACGTACCGGTTGATCAGCAGCCGCCGGCCGTCGGGGCTCCACGCGACCGGGTCGACGACGTCCGCGCCCGGATACCGGCGTTCCTTGCCGGTGCTGAGGTCGACGACGGAGACGGTGCCGTCGGCGGAGCTGATCAGGTGCTCGTAGGTGCCGTGCCCGGCGACGTACCGGCCGTCCGGTGACAGCAGCACGTCCTGCCCCGCCTGCAGGTAGGTGTACCCGTACCGCAGCATCCGGTAGGAGCCGTCCCGCCCGACCACGCCGATGAGGCTGCCGAACGTGCCCGGCGTGTCCAGGGTCTGGAAGGTGCCGCCGCCGCTGACCAGCACCGCGGCCGGCCCGCGCGGATCGCCGGCGACGCTGGCCTGCCACGGCCACGGCTGGTGCAGCCGCCCCGGGACGGTGGCGCCGGGCGCGGCGGGCACCGCCTGCCGGTCCCATCGGCCGCCGGCGAACGCGGTCAGCGCGACGAGCAGCACGACCGCCGCCGCGGCCGCGACCCGCAGCGCCCGCCGGGTCCGGTGCCGCCGCCGCCCGCGCCGCCACAGGTCGTCCGGGACGCGGGCGGCCGGCATGTCCTCCGCGGCCGCCGTGAGCCGGCCGGCGAGACCGGGTGCGTGTGCGCGGGTCATCGGCGTGCCTCCGCTCGGCTGGGTTCCGGGTCGGCCGTCTCGCTCAGCAGCCCCGGCGCGACCGCCCGCAGCCGGGCGAGCGCGTCGCGGGTCTGGCTCTTCACCGTGCCGACGCGGCAGCCGAGCACGTCGGCGGTCTGCGCCTCGGTGAGGTCCTCGAAGTACCGCAGCACGATCACCGCCCGCTGCCGCGGGGCGAGGGTGGCGAGGGCCACCCGCACCGCGACGCTGTCGGTGACCGCGCCCGCCTCGTCGGGGCCGGCCCGGTCCGGTGGCCGTTCCGGCTGCGCGTCCAGGTGCACGGTGCGGCCCCGGTGCCGCCGCCACGCGGACACGTGCTGGTGATACAGGGTCCGGCGGACGTACGCGTCCGGGTCGCCGCCGGCGGCGATGCGCGCCCACCGCCCGACGACCCGCAGCAGCGTCTCCTGGACCAGGTCCTCGGCCAGATGCCGGTCCCCGGTCAGCAGGAACGCGATCCGCGACAGTGCGGCGATCCGCTCCCGCACGTACGCCAGGAACGACTCCTCTGCGTCCACGTCCACCTCCACACCTCTGACACGCGAACGCCGCCGCGTTTGGAGGGGCGCGGGTCGCGGCCCGCTCAGATGGGTAGTGGCTTCTTGCCGAGTCCCTTGATCGTGCCGCGGGTCTTCTTGCCCGGGCCGGTCAGCACGAAGCAGCGCACGTGATGGTCGCCGGCGTCCCACTGGAACTTGTCGATGCCGTCCCAGGAGACCCCGAACTCGGTGCGGGCGTCGAACTGGGACTCGGTGAGGCCCACGAACTTGGCGCCGAGGGTCCAGCAGCGGTCCAGCGTCGACTTGCGCAGGACGTCGGCGGCGGGCATCGCGCCGCCGGCGGTGCCCACCTCCACGGTGCCGGCGAACTCGCCCTCGTGCGGCTGCGCGCAGTCGATCGGGGTCAGCGCGTTGAGCTTGTCCCACCAGCCGTCGGACGCTTTGGTGCCGTTGACCTCCATGCAGCGCATCGCCTTCGGCGCGTCCCCGGCCATCGCGCCCTTCAGCGATCCGGTGCTGAAGGACATGACGCCGTAGGCGCTGCTCAACGCGAAGGTCGAGCAGACGTAGGAGCGCAGGCCGCCGGTCCACGGTGTGCGGGTCGGCAGCTGCACGTTGACGCCGAGCATGCCGTCGTGCCATTCGCCGCCGACGTAGTCCTTGACCGCCGCGCCGCAGGCCGTGTACGCCGCCTGGAAGGCCTCGCTGCCGGGCGCCGGCGGCTCGGTCGCCTGCGCGGCGTTGCCCTCGACGGTGCCGATGAGGACGACCTCGAGGGTGTGCCCGCGGTCGCACTCGATGGGGTCGGCCCGCCCGAACACCGGGTCGAACGGGGTCTTCGACGGGCTGCTCAGGCACGTCCCGACGCTGGGCAGGTCGAACTTCGGCGCGCCGAGGGGCGTCCAGTCGTCGACCAGGTTGCCGTCGGTGCCGGCGGCGCGCAGGCCGCACCCGGACACCGCGAGCAGCATCCCGATGAGCACGGCAGCGATCGCCGGTCGGGCAGGCGTCATCATCGTCTCTCGTTCCCCCGTGAGCTCCACCGGACGGTGGAAGTCACGACTGTCTCCACCGCATCCCGCGTTGTCAATGGCCGTGATCCCGCGAGCGCGCAGCGTTGCGTCGATGCTTGCGTCGATGTGGGTGGGGCGGGTATCAAGAGGGCAGGAGAAGTTCGATCGTGGAACTATTCGGTCTTCGAGAGGTATGCGTGTGGGCACACGAGTGGCAGCCGCCGTCACCGGCCGGCTCGGCGCGGTCCTGATCCTGCTCGTCACCGCGGGGCTGACGGCGCTGGTCTTCCTGACCTCGCCCGCCCAGCCGGCCGCGGAGCCCGGCGACGGCCTGCCGGCGGGCAAACAGTCGACCAGGGTGACGGAGCTGGCCGACCGGTTCGCCAGCGGCCGCACCGAGGTCGCGGTCGTGGTGTACGAACGCCGCGACGCGCCCCTCACCGACGCCGACCGGGCGGCGGTCGAGCGGGCCCGCGCCGCGCTGGCCGGCACCGCCGCCGGCGGGCAGGTGCCACCGGCCGCGGTCGCCGACGACGGCCGGGCCGCGCTGCTCGCCGTCCCGCTCGGCGGCACCGGCGACGCCCTGTCGTCCACCGTGGACCGCCTGCGCGAGGTCGTGCGGGCCGGGCTGCCGGAAGGGCTGCGCGCGCAGGTGACCGGCGGGCCCGCGTTCGGGCGCGACATCGCCGCCGCGTTCGACGGCGCCGACGTCACGCTGCTGCTGGCCACCGCCGGCATCGTGGCGGTGCTGCTGCTCATCACGTATCGCAGCCCGCTGCTGTGGATCGTCCCGCTGGTGGTCATCGGCGCCGGCGACCAGGTGGTGGCGAAGCTGCTGCCGTGGGTCGCGGGGCTGGTCGGCGAGCGCACCGACGCCTCGGTCAGTGGCATCGTGTCCGTGCTGGTCTTCGGCGCCGGCACCGACTATGCGTTGCTGCTGATCTCGCGGTACCGCGAAGAACTGCGCCGCACGCCGGACCGCCGGGAGGCGATGGCGATGGCGCTGCGCAGCGCGGCGCCGGCGGTCGTGGCCAGCGCCGGGACCGTGATCCTCGCCCTGCTCACCCTGCTCGCGGCGGTGCTCACGGCCAACCGGACCCTCGGCGTCGCCGCCGCGATCGGCGTCGGCGTGGCGCTGCTGTTCGGGCTCGTGGTGCTGCCGGCCGCGCTGGTCAGCCTCCCGCGCGGGATCTTCTGGCCGTTCGTGCCGCGCCTCGGCGAGCCGGACCCGACGACCCGGGGGCTGTGGTCCCGGGTCGCGCACGGCGTCGGGCGGCACCCGGCCCGGGTCCTCGCCGGCGCGGCGGTCGTCCTCGCCGTCCTCGCCACCGGCCTGCTCGGCACGTCGATCGGGCTGGCGCAGACCGAGCAGTTCCGGACCAAGGTCGAGTCCGTCACCGCGCAGGAGGCCCTGGCCCGGCACTTCCCGGCCGGGTCGTCGCAGCCGGTGACCGTCATCGTCGCCGCCGGCGCCACCGACCAGGCCGTGGCGGCGGTCCGGGGCCTCGACGGCGTCGCCGCGGTCGCCCGGCCCGAACGCTCCGACGACGGCACGCTCGGCAAGCTCCGCGTCGACCTGCGGGCCGCGTCCGGCACCGCCGCCGCGGACGACACGGTGCGCCGGCTCCGGTCGACCCTCGCCGGCCTCGCCGGCCTCGCCGGCAGCGACGCGCTGGTCGGCGGGGCGCCCGCCGCGGACCTGGACAAGCGTGACGCGTACACCCGCGACAACCGGGTCGTCGTCCCGCTGGTGCTGCTCGTCGTGCTGCTCGTGCTGGTGCTGCTGCTGCGCTCCGTCGTGGCGCCGCTGCTGCTCCTGCTCACCGTCATCGTCAGCTTCGCCGCGAGCGTCGGCGCCGCGAGCCTGGTGCTGCGGCACGGGCTCGGCATCCCGGCGCTGGACGCGGGCGTGCCGCTGCTGAGCTTCCTGTTCCTCGTGGCGCTCGGCGTCGACTACAACATCTTCCTCGTCACCCGGGCACGGGAGGAGGCGGCGGCGCGCGGCGACACCCGCGCCGGGGTGATCCGCGCGCTCGGCGCCACGGGTGGTGTCATCACGTCCGCGGGCATCCTGCTCGCCGCGGTCTTCACGGTGCTGGGGGTGCTGCCGGTCATCGTGCTGACGCAGATCGGGGTCATCGTCGGCGTCGGCGTCGTGCTGGACACCCTCGTCGTGCGGACCGTCGTCGTGCCGGCGATCGCGCTGCTGCTCGGCGAGCGGTTCTGGTGGCCCGCCCGGCCCGCCGTCAGGTGCGCCCGCGGACGACGGTGGGCGGCACGCTGCGACGGGGTCGCCGGGGCGGCACGCCGGGTGAGGCGTCAGCCGTCGTACAGGTCGCGGTAGCGCTCGTTCAGCGCGCTCGCGTGCGCGCCGATGACGTTGTGGGCGTGGCCCTCACCCTCCGGCAGGACGTGGTGGGTGAAGGTCGCGCCGGCCGCCGCGGCCAGCCACGCCGGCACCGCCTCGGCCCGGGCCGCGTCCACGACCGTGTCGCCCGGCGACGTGACGACCGCCACGTGCCGCAGCGCACCGGTCACCGGCGCCGCCGGGAGGTTCGCCGCGACCCGCAGGTACTGGGCGACGGCCGTGAACGAGTAGCCGCGCTCGTTGACCCGGTCCGGGGGCAGGCGCAGCCCGTACAGCACCGTCGCCGCCCGCAGGAGCGCCGGCGGCACCCGCCCCGCGTGCGGCGCGAACAGCGGCGTGATCAGCAGCAGGCGCGCGACCCGGTCGCCGCGGTGGGCGCCGAGCCACGTCGCCAGGGCCGCGCCGGCGGAGACCCCGACGACCCCGACCTCCTCACCGAGGGCGGCCGCCACGTCGAGGGCGTCGCCGGCGTACCGCAGCAGCTGCGCCGCCGTGAACCCCTGGTGAGCACCCGGTTCGCCGGGATCGTGCCGTGGGGCTCGCGGGGCGTACACGGTGCAACCCCGCTCGAAGAACAGCTCGGCGAGCCCGGCGACCTGCCCGGGGCCGTGCGTGTAGCCGTGCAGCATCAGCACCGCCCGGGCGGTGCGACGCCCGTGGGTGCGCAGCAGCGCGCCGTGCCCGTCGGCTTCGGCCACGGCCTCGTCATACGTGAGGACCCGCGCCGGCGCATCTTGGAGCCGCCGCCGGCGCAACGGCCACCCGCCGCCGGGGGTGAAGCGCTGCATCCGTCATCCTCCGCAAGCTGTCGAGGGGTACACCGTCAGCGCCTGACGACGTCGTGGGCGAGGCGGAGCAGGTCCGGGACCGCGGGGTGGGTGACCGGCTCGCGCCAGGCGAGGATCACGTCGACGGGTGGGGCGTCGGTGAGCGGCACGTAGCGCACCGCCGGGTTCGGGTGCATCGCGGCGGTCCCGGCGGTGGTCACCCCGACCGCGTCGCCGGCGATGATGACCGACAGCCAGTCGTCGGTGTTCTTCACGGGCACGACCTGGGACGGCGCCGCGCCCGGCGGCCACAGCGCGAGGGTGGTGCTGCCGGTCACCGTGTTCAGCGCGACGGGGCGCGAGGCGAGGTCGGCGAGGGTCAGCTCGGCCCGTCCGGCCAGGGGGCTGTCGTCGGCGACGGCGGCGAGGCGCGGCTCCCGCATCAGGTGGGCCACGGTGACGCCGGGCACGCCGCGCACCCCGGGCTCGCCGGCCGGTCCGCGCAGGACGGCGACGTCGACCGCGCCGGAGGCGAGCCCCGCGCTGCGCTCGTCGAGGCGGAGCACCTCCAGCACCGTCTCGGGGTGCGCCCGCTTCCACCGCCGCTGCAGGGAGGTGGTGTACGCCCCGAGCGCCGACCACGCGTGCCCCAGCCGGACCGGGAGCCCCCGGAACCGGTCCGGGTCCAGGGCGTGCTCGACGGCGGCGAGCGCGGCGGCCGCGTTGCGCCGGAACTCGTGGCCCGCCGGGGTCAGCGCCAGGTGGTGGGTGGACCGGTCGACCAGCCGCACCCCGAGGTGCGCCTCGAGCTGCTGCAGGGTGCGGGTCAGCGCCGGCTGCGTCAGGTGCAGCCGGGCCGCCGCGCGGGTGAGGTTGCCCTCCTCCGCGATGGCGAGGAACCCTCTGAGGTGCCGCAGCTCGATGGTCATGCGTGTGCAGCATAACCAGCGGCGAAGCGGCATTTCACAAGATCCGCCGCGGTGCATAGCGTCGTGCGGGTGACCGACGTCCTGACCGTGCCCGCACCGATCGACACGCCCGCCGAAGGCCGCACCGGCGGGGTGTGGCGGGTCCTCGCGTCCCAGACGTCGGTCCACAGTGGAGCGGCGGTCGCCACCACGCTCTTCCCGCTCGCCGGGGCGGCCGGGGTCGTCTCGCTGCGGCTGGTCATCGGCGCCGCACTCCTCGTGGCGGTCGGGCGGCCGAGGCTGCGCGGGTACACCCGCCGCCAGTGGATCCTCGTCGGCGTCTTCGGCGCGGTCCTCGCCGGGATGAACCTGGCGTTCTACGTCGCCATCGCGCGCATGCCGATCGGCCCGGTCGTCACCCTGGAGGTGCTGGGGCCGCTGACCCTGTCGGTGGTCACCGCCCGCCGCCGGGTCGCGTGGCTGTGGGCACTGCTCGCGCTCGCCGGGGTCGTGCTGCTCGGCGGCGGCGGCTTCGACCAGCTCGACCCGCTCGGCGTCGGCTGCGCGTTCCTGGCCGGCACGGCGTGGGCCGGTTACATCATGCTGTCGGCGCGGGCCGGCGCGAACTTCCCGAAGCGGGACGGGCTCACCCTCGCCATGCTGGTCGCGGCGCTCCTCGCCCTGCCCGCCGGCATTCTCGACGCGGGCGGCGCGCTGCTCGAACCGAAAGTCCTCGCGCTCGGCGCGACGGTCGCGGTGCTGTCGTCGGTGCTGCCGTACACGTTCGAGCTGGCCGCGCTGCGGCGCCTGCCGACGTCGACGTTCGCGGTGCTGATGAGCCTCGGCCCGGCGATCGCGGCCCTCGCCGGTTTCGTGATCCTGGGCCAGGACCTGCACCCGGCGCAGATCGCGGCGATCGGGCTCGTCGTGGCCGCCAGCGCCGGCGTCGTGCTGTGGAAGGACCGGCCCGCGCTCATCGCGTGAGGTGCGCCATGCCGGTCACCGCCATCGTCACGCCGAGCGCCGTCACCACCGCCGCGGACACCGCCGGCACCCAGCGCGCGAGCCGGCCGGTCGCCCGGCCCCGGAAGCGTTCCAGGGTCGTCCGGGCGCTGACGAGGAGCAGGCCGGACCCGACCAGGACGGCGGCGAGCCCGGCGCTGAACGCCGCGATCATCCCGAGGCCGAGCGCGGTGCGGTTGAGGCCGATCGCGAGGAGCAGCACGCTCAGGGCCTCGGGGCACGGGATGATGCCGCCGGTGACGCCCATCAGCGCGCCGCCCGGCTCGTGGTGGTGCGGGTGGTCGTGTGGGTGACCGCGGCGGCGGAGCAGGAGCCGCGCGCCGAGGACGACCACGACGGCACCCGCGGCGACCTCCAGGACCGGCACCACGACCCCGGGCGCGATGAACCGGCCGGCCGCGAGGACCGCCACCCCGAGCGCGATCACCGCGGCCGTGTGCGAGACCGTGATGACCGCGCCGAGGCCGATCGCCTGCCGTGGCGTGCCGCGGGTCCCCACCAGGTGCGCGGCGAGCAGCGCCTTGCCGTGCCCGGGGGTCAGCGCGTGCAGGGCGCCGAGCAGCGCGCACGTGGCCAGCAGCGCGACCAGGGCCCACGGCGAGCTCAACGGCTCGCGCAACGCCCGCAGCAGCCCCGATCCGCCGCCTGCCGCAGGGGTACGGGCCGCCGCGGGTGCCCGTGCCACGGCCGGCTCGGCGAGGGTGACGGTGATCGTGCGTCCGCCGGCGGCGCGGCTGATCGTGTCGATGCCGGCCGGGTCGGTGGGCGCGACGAGCACGTCCTGCTGCACCGTGGAGCGGCCCGGGTCGAACGCGTCGTGGAACTCGATGCTGCGGGCGCCGGCCGGCAGCGGCGCGGTGAGGGTGATGGTCACGGCGCCGCCCGCCGCGGCGAGCAGCTGGTACGGCGCCACGGTGTGCCCGGTGACGGTGAGCGGCACCGTCGCGCCGTCGACGCGCAGCGTGAGCGCCGAGGCGACGCCGGCCACGAACCACGCCTCCTCCTGCGCGCTGATCGCCCGGTTCCGGCCGGTGTCGACGTCCGCGGCGAACGCCGGCGCGACGAGGACCCTGGGGGTCAGGTCCAGCTCGACGGTGAGGCCCGACGTCGTCGGGGTCAGGTACGCCTGCTGGATGACCTCGTCGGTCGGGTGCGCGGCGGCCGGCCCGGCGAGCAGCACGGCGCCGGCCGCGAACCCGCCGAGGACGGCCGCCACCGCCCTGCGCCGGCGCGTCACGAGCTGAGACCGGCGCCGTAGTCGTTGCCGGGCTCGCGGTAGATCGCGTGGATGTGGGTGATCCCGCCGGCGTTGGCGCCCTGCCCCTGCTGGTGCGCGAACTCGATGGTGAAGGTCGGGCCCTGCACCCGGTAGTAGATCGGCCGGCCGATGGTGGTCGCCCCGTGCCAGGCGAACGTGACCGAGCCGAGGTCCTGCTCGACGGCGGCGAGCTTGGCGGCGGCCTGCCCCGGGTTCAGCGGGGTGATCCACTCGTCGACCAGGGCGAGCAGCAGCTGCCGCTGCGCGCCGGTGAACGTCGAGGCCTTGACGCCTTCGGCGGCGAGGGTCTTGCCGTCCTGGCCGGCGCCGAGCGCGATCTCCTTGACCGGCGCGGTGAGGATCGCGGCCCGCTGCTGGGTCGCGTCGAGCGCGCCGATGAGCGCGAACGCCTTCCGGGTCTCGCCGCACAACGGCTCCGCGCTGGTGCCGCCTGCGGTGTACGAGGCCGGCTGGGCGCCCCACAGTGTCGGCGCCAGGGTCATCGCCGCGCCCGCCACGGTGACGTTGACCGCCAGGTGGTGCCCGCCGTACTGGACCGTCCACCTGCCGGTGGCGGCAGGCGCGCCGACGACCCGGATCCAGGAGTGGTCGGCGGTCGAGATCTGGGTGACCTGCTGGTAGCCCTCGTCGCTGAGCGCCGCCTTCAGCACGTTCTGGGCGGCCGCCCGCTGCGCCGCGCTCAGCTTGTCCAGGCGCAGCCCGGCCCGCTTGAACAGTTGGTCGGGCAGGTTCGACCACAGTGACAGGTTCTCCTGAGTGCGCTCGGCCTGCACCGCGGTCTTCTGGGTCGCGTCGAGCATGCCGAGGAACGCCTGCGTCGCGGTGAGGGTCGCGGCGGCCGCGTCCGGGCCCGCGGCGGCGGCCGGCGGGGTGGCGCACGTGCTCGCCGCCGAGGACGGCGCCGCGCCGCTCGAAGCTGCGGTGGCGGTGGCGGTGGCGGTGGCGGTGGCGGTGGCGGTGGCGGTGGCCGGGGCGGCGGTGCCGGTCGGGCCGTCGTCGCCGGACGAGCAGCCGGCGGCGAGCGCGAGGAGCAACCCGGCGGCGATCCCGGGCGCGGCGCGGCGCATCCGACACATCCGGCGCGTCCGGCGAGGACTGGGTTGGCGCAGCAACACGGTCAAAGCTCCTGATCGCGACATTACCGCTCTTTTCCGGACACGGTAGCAGCGGGCGGCGGTGGACCGCCCGGAACGCGCCGGGGCGCCGCGGTGCTTGGCCGGGCTTGGCCGGGCTTGGCCGGCTTGGTCAGGCGGACGGCAGCCGGATGGTGATGACGGTCCCGACGGGGTCGTTCGGGCCGGCGGTCACCGCGCCGCCGTGCTGGGCGGCGGTCTGCGCGACGATCGCCAGGCCGAGACCGGAGCCCGGCATGCCGCGCGCGGCGACGGCCCGGTAGAAACGGTCGAAGACGTGCGGCAGGTCGTCGGCGTCGATGCCCGGCCCGGCGTCGGTGACCACCAGCCGGGCCCAGCCGGCCCCGTCGGGGGACAGCGCGGTGTGCACGACGCCGCCCGGCGGGCTCCACTTCGCGGCGTTGTCCAGGACGTTGACGAGCATCCGCTCCAGCTCGTTCGGCCGGCCGTGCACGGTGACGGGCCGCAGGTCGGTGGTGAACGTGACCGCCGGGACGCGGATGCGGACCCGGTCGACCGCGGCGTCGACGACGTCGGTCAGCTCGACGTCCTCGGCCGGCTCCCGGGTGGTCTCCTCCCGGGCCAGCTCGACCAGCTCGGTGGTGAGCGCGGCCAGCTCGCCGACCTGGGCGTCGAGGTCCCGCAGCAGTTTCGCCCGCTCCTCCGGCGGCAGGCGGTGCGCCAGCTCCGGCTGCCGCTCCACCGCCAGCAGCAGCTCGATGTTGGTCCGGATGCTGGTCAGCGGGGTCCGCAGCTCGTGGCTGGCGTCCTCGACGAGGGTCCGCTGCGACTGGCGGGCGGCGCCGATCGCGGCGAGCATCGTGTTGACGGACTGGCCGAGGCGGGCGATCTCGTCGACGCCGTGGATCGGGACCGGCCGGTTCAGGTCCATGGTGACCGCGACGTCCTCGACCGCCTTCGTCAGGTGCTGCACCGGCACCAGTCCGGCGCGGGCGACGGTGCGGCCGAGCGCGGCGGCGCCGCCGATGCCGAGGATGCAGCCCGCGGCCATGAGCAGCCCGAAGACGGTCAGGGTCCGGTGCGCCGGGCTCTGGTCGACCGCCACCTGCACCGCACCGCCGCCGCGGACCGCCGGGACGGTGAGCATCAGGTAGCTGCGCCCGTCGAGGTACACCTCCTCCTGCTGCCGCAGCGTCTGGCCGGACGCGACCCGCCGGGCCCCCTCGGTGACGGGAAGCCCGTTCGTGGAGCCGGCGGCGACGGTGGCGTCCCGGCCGAGGACCTGCCAGCGGGGGCCGATGTCGCGCCAGTGCCGCGGGTCGCGGCGGGGGCCACCAGGGCCCGGCGGCGGGCCGTCGCGCCACTGGTCCGGCTGCGCGGCGATGGACCGCGCGTCGGCGTCCAGCTGCGACTGCAGCTGCTGGCGCTGGATCTGGAAGACCGCCGCGAACGCGATCCCGGCGACGGTCAGCACCGCCGCCGCGACCGCCCCGGTCACCAGCAGCGACAGCCGGTCGTGCAGGGTGCGCCGGCGCCACCACCGCGCGAACAGCCGCCTCACAGCGGCTCCTCGCGCAGGACGAAACCGACGCCGCGCACCGTGTGGAGCAGCCGGGGACTGCCGTCGGCCTCCAGCTTGCGGCGCAGGTAACCGAGGTACACGTGGATGCTGTTGGACGCCTCGCCGAAGTCGTAACCCCACACGAGCTCGAAGAGCACCCCGCGGGTCAGCACCTGCCGCGGGTGGCGCAGGAAGACCTCGAGGATGGCGAACTCGGTGCGGGTCAGCCGCAGCGGGTGCTCGCCCCGCCACACCTCCCGGGTCGCCGGGTCCAGCCGCAGGTCGGCGAACGCGAGGGTCTCCGGCGCGCCGGGTGCCGGTGCGGGCGCGGCGAGCAGCGAGCGGCGCAGCAGCGCCCGGATCCTGGCGAGGAGCTCCTGCAGCGCGAACGGCTTGACCAGGTAGTCGTCGGCGCCTGCGTCGAGCCCGGCGACCCGGTCGCCGACGCTGTCGCGGGCGGTGAGCATCAGCACCGGCACGAGCAGGCCCTCACCCCGCAGCCGCCGGCACGCCTGGAGCCCGTCCATCCTCGGCATGCTCACGTCGAGAATCATGGCGTCGGGCTCGTCGGCGCGCGCGGCGTCCACGGCCTCCTGCCCGTCGCGGGCGGTGTCGACCTGGTACCCCTCGAACCGCAGCGTCCGCGCGAGGGAGTCCCGCACGGCGGCGTCGTCGTCCACGACCAGGATTCGCATCTGCCAGCTATACCCCATGGCGACCGCGACCGCGCCGGGTCATGAGATGTGGGCGGCGTCGAGGGCGGCTTGCAGCGACGTCTTGTAGCCCTCACTGGTGACCGTGGCACCGGAGACGGTGTCGATGTCGGCGCTCTGCGCGGCCAGGGTCTCCCGGGTCAGGATCGGCAGGGCACGGGCGTTGATCTGCCGGTCCCGGCCGTTGGTGTCCGGGTAGACCGGCACGGTCACGCCGGTGATCTTCCCGCCGGCGACGGTGATGGTGACCTGCACGTCACCCCAGCGGGTCGACGCGACCGAACCGTTGTAGGCGGTCCCGCCCGCGGTGCTCCCGCCCGCGGTGCTCCCGCCCGCGGTGCTCCCGCCGGCGGTGTTCCCGCCAGCAGTGTTCCCGCCGGTGGACGAGCCGGGGCCGGTGGCGGTCGCGGTGGACGGGGTGCCGGCGCCCATGGTGCTGGTGCGGTAGCTGAACAGCAGCACCACCGCGGTCAGGGTCGACAGCAGCCACAAGGTGATCCGTCGCAACGGGGCGGTCCTCTCCGGTTACCAGGCGAACTGTTCGGTGTGCACGCGCCGCGCCGGGACGCCGGCGCCACGCGCGGCGGCACGGGCCGCCTCCGTCCACGCGTCCGGGCCGCAGACGTAGACCTGCGCGTCGGCGATCCGCGGCGCGAGCCGGCGCAGCGCGGTGACGTCGCCGTTCCCGGCGCCGACCAAGTCCCGCGGCAGCCACGACGGGCGGTCGGCGCGCGGGCCGTGCAGGTGGACGACCCGCACGCCACGCTGCCGGGCCAGCCAGTCCAGCTCGTCGCGGAACGCGACCTCCGCCGCGCTGCGCGACCGGTAGACCAGCGTGGCCTCGCCGTAGCCGTAGGGCAGCTCGCCGAGCAGCGCCAGCAGCGGCGTCACGCCGATGCCGCAGGCCAGCATGACGACGGGGCCGCCGGTGTACGTCTCGCCGGTGAGCCGCCCGTACGGGCCCTCGACGATCGCCCGGGTGCCGGGAGCCAGGGCGGCGACGCGGGCACTGCCGTCGCCGAGATCCTTCACGGTGATGCGCAGGATCCCGGTGTGCGGGGTCGCGGACAGCGAGAACGGGTGCGACCGGGTCCAGCCGGGCCCGTCCAGGAACCGCCACTGCAGGAACTGCCCGGCCCGCACCGGCAGCTCGTCGAGGTGCCGCCCGGTCAGGTACACCGACGTCAGCCCCGGCCCCTCCGGCACGACGTGGCTGACGGTCAGCCGGTGCCGGGCGTTGCGCCACACCGGCAGCCCGAGCCGGTAGACCAGCACCGCGCCGGCCGACGTGGCGTAGAGGGTCCACCAGTACACCCTGGACAGCGGCGAGTCGATGAAGTCCGCGCCGGTCCAGAGCTGGTGCGGCAGCGCGAGTCCCACGCCGAGGTAGGCATACAGGTGCAGCAGGTGCCACGACTCGTAGCGCAGGCGGCGCCGGGCGGCCCGCATCGAGGTGACCGCGACCACGACCAGCAGGACCGTCCCGGCGGTGGCCAGCAGCATTCCGGGGTAGTCGACCACCATCTCCCACAACTCGGCGACGGCGTTCGCGTCCGCCGCGGCCGCGTAGCCGAGCGTGATGAGCAGGATGTGCGCCAGCGTCAGGTGCAGCGAGCTGAACCCGGTCCACCGGTGCCAGCGCGCCAGCCGGTCCTGGCCGAACGCCCGCTCGACGAGGGGGATCCGCGCCATCAGCAGCACCTGGAGCAGCAGCAGGTCCGAGCCGAGCAGGCCGGTGAGCCGCCCGGCCGCCGACACCGCGCCGGCGCCGCCGTCGATGACCTGCTGCGCGCCGCCGTTACCGACCCACAACGCGGTGACGACGAGCAGGCTCACCGCCGCGGCGGCGCTGGCGGCGTCCGCCCACCAGAACGGCGTGCCGGCGGCCCGCTTCGTCGCCGCCGGCGCCGCTGTCGTCGTCATGCCCTAACGATCGGGCCGCCACGTGAAAGGACCGTCGGGCGACGCTAAAGGTTTCATAAGAACCGTCAGCCCATCAGGTTCTGCCAGGCGTCGGCGGGCTGCAGGTACCCGGCGCGGACGTTCGCCAGGTCCGCGAGGACGACCTTGGCGAGGTAGCCGGTGCGGAGCGGGTAGAGCCGCTCCAGCGTCGCGGCGTCGAACGGCTGGTGCGTGCCGAACAGGCGGCAGAACGTCTCGCCGGTGTTGTCCCCGGTGTTCAGCGCCGTCGGCACCGACACCTGCGACAGCCGGATCCCGCCGGCGGCGAGGCCGAGCGCGTCGCGGGTCTTCGTGCCGTCGGCGTTGAACAGCAGCGGCGGCGCGACCGGCGGCGGCGTGCCCCGCCGCACCCAGCGCACCAGGTGCTCGTACGCGGCGGCCACCACGTGGTCCAGCGGGACCCGGCTGAACGGCGGCGAGCCACACGTGTACTGCGGGGCCGCGCCCAGGTCCCGCACCGAGATCGGCGCCCGGTACTGCTGGCCCCGCCACCCGGAGTGCGCGGCGCCGGCGACCTCCCACCGGCGGAACCCGTCGGTGTCGGCGGGCCGCTGCGGGGTCCGCACGTCGGTCTCCGACAGCACCTGGAACACCGGCTCGGCCCCGGCGCGGGTCGGCGCGGTGCCGACGACGAACGCGTACCCGTCGAAGACCGGCGCCACCTTCGGCAGGATGCTCTGGTAGTAGACGGTCATCCGGGCCGCGGACTGGGACGCGCCGACGGCCAGGGTCGTGCGGACCCGCAGCCCGCCCATCGCCGCGCGGGTGACGGCCGCGGCGGACTGGGCGTAGATGTCGTAGGACAGCTCGTCGGCCGGGAACCGCCCGCCGCCGGTCACGTCCAGGTCGCCGTACCGGGCCGGGCTCCAGCCACGCAGCTGGTCCACGCCGACCCGCTGCGCGGACACCCCGATCCACGCGTGCCCGGCGCGGGTGATCGCGTCGGCGTCCCAGAGCGCGTCGAGGTCGTAGCCGGCGGTCACGTTCTGCCACTCGACCAGGGCGGTGCCGCTGAACCGCACCTGGTGCGCCGGGCGGCGGACCACGACCCGGGTCCGGAACGGCACGGCGGTCGCGACCTGGTTGCCGGCGGTGTCGTACGCGTCGGCGGCGCCGGAGACGACGAACTCCTGCTCGACGTAGCCCGCGGCGGCGAGGTCGTCGGTGGTGGAGAAGAACGGGTAGGTGTCGCGCACGTCCGGCGAGCGCGGGTCGCCGGGGACGGTGCCGGGCAGCGGGCCAATCACCGTCGCCCGGGCCACCGGTGTCCTGACCGGCTCGGCCGCCGCGGCGGGCCCGGTCGCGGCGGCGGGCCCAGCTGCGGCGGCAAGGCCAAGGACCATCGTGACGGCGACTGCGAGGCGCGCCGATGCATAGGGTGCCATGAATGCCACCTTGGCCCGGCCACCGGCCGCCGGCATCGGTGGAATCGCCGGTGTACCCCCGAACGCGGGCGTTGAGATCGGCTCTTGTCGAGATCGACGGCGGAGCCTGGTGCGCGGGTCAGCCCGACAGCAGCGCCTCGACGGCCCGGTGCGTCGCCTCGGGCGCGTGCACGTGCGGCCAGTGCCCCACGCCGGTGATCTCGACCCGGCGCACCGCGGCCGGCAGCCGGTCCAGCCGTACGGGGATGTTGGCCCGCACGCACACCGCCGGCACGGCCAGGGCCCGCAGCCGGCTGGTGCTGTCGTAGGTGAACGTCCCGCCGACGACGGCCCGCACGACGTGCGCCGGCACCCGGTCCAGCCTGGCGAGCACCTCGGCCCGCCAGGCCGACCCGTCTGCCTCGCGGAACGTCGTCCGGAAGAACCGCCGCAGCAGCGGCTTGCGCAGCGGGGTCCGCAACAACGCCAGGGGCAGCCGGGCCAGGACCCGTGCCAGCGGCGGCAACAGCAGCGGCACGTCGAGCAGCACCAGCCCGGCGATGAGCTCCGGCCGCTGTACGGCGAGGGAGAGGGCGACGAGGCCGCCGTGACTGTGCCCGACGACGACACACGGTGCGTCGCCTTGGCCTTCAAGGAGCGCGGCCAGCTGCCGGGCCTGCCCGTCGACGCTGAGATCCCCACCGGTGAACGGCTCCACGGCAACGACCCGCCGCCGCGCCGGACCACCCGGCGCGTCACCCGGCCGGCCTCCGCCGAACCATGCGACCTGCGCGCTGAACTCGTCCCCGCTGCCGGCAAGCCCCGGCACCAGCACGATCGCGGCGAGCCCCTGGTCCTGATCCTGGTGCGGCGCCTGGACGTGGTGCGGTTCCTGGTCATGGTCGGCTCTTGGGCATGGCGGGGCTCCTGGTCATGGCGCCGCGCACCTGAGTACAACTCCATGCAACTCAGTATAGGTTCACTATATCGAGTAGAGTGTGTCGCTATTGCGTCACCGTTGTGGCAGGGCTTGGCGTGGTCGCGGCAGGAGGAGGCGCAGCTGAAGCTGAGTGGGCGCCGGCATGATCGCGGCGCGGCGCTCGTTGCGGTGCGGCGCTCGTTGCGGTGCGGCCCTCGTTGCGGCGCGGCCCTCGTCGTGTGGCGCGGTCCTCGTCGCGGCGCGGCGCAGCTGATTACAGCGCCATGCAACTCGGTGGAGGTTTGCTCTACCGAGTAGAGTGCGCCTGCATGACGTCACCGTTGCGGCAGGAGCATGCGCAGTTGACTCGGCGGCGGGTCATGGATGCCGCGTATACGTTGCTGCTCGACGGCGGGTATGCCGGCACCACCGTCACCGCCGTCGCGCGGCGGGCTGGGGTTGCGGTGCCCACGGTGTACAAGGCGTTCGGCTCCAAGCCCGCGCTCGTCAAGCAGGTCTACGACCGGGTCCTCGCCGGCGACGACGACGCCGTGCCCATCGGTGAGCGGGTGACCGCCAGGCGCCTGCTCGCCGAGCGTGACCCGCGGCGGGCAATCACCCTGTACGCGGTGCTGGTCACCGACCTCGCCACCCGGACCGGGCCGCTGCTGGCGGTGCTGCTCGGCGCGCAGTCCACTGACGCGCACCTGGACGAGTTCGTCGCCACGATCGAGCGTGAACGGCGGGAGGGCAACGAGCGCTTCGCCGCCCACCTCGCCTCGACCGGCGGGCTTGCCGTCGCCGAGGACCGGGCCGTGGACCTGCTGTGGCTGTTCACCGCGCCCGACGTCCACCATCGCCTGGTGACGCAACGGCGCTGGCACAGGGATGCGTTCGCGGCGTGGCTCACCGAGACGCTCCACACGCAGCTGCTCGGCGCCGGGGCCGACCCCGGCGGTCAGGGCGCGGCGAGGGCGTCCTCGACGCTGGCGTAGCCGGGGAGGATGCGGTCGAGGTTGGTGATGTGCAGGACGTTGTCGACCATGGGGCGGGTGCCGGTCAGGCGGAGCCAGCCGCCCGTGGCGGCGAGGTCGGCCCTGATCCGGACGAACAGGTTGAGGCCGCTGGAGTCGCACATCGGCACGCCGGACAGGTCGAGCACGACCCGGCCGGCCGGGCGGCCGGCCAGCTGAGCCAGGGCGTCGGAGAGCGGGGCGAGGGTGTCGTAGAAGACCTTGCCGCGCACGGCGACGACGGCGGCGCCGTCGCGCTCGCCGATGTCGACGGTGACGCGCTCATCGGTGAGGCGACGGGACTCGTCGCGGTCCAGGGAGAACTCCACGACCCGAGCGTAGCGGGACCACCGGGCCGCCGCAGGAGGGTCGTTTCCGGTGCGGCGCGGATGGGAATCCGTTACACCGGTTGCGGGTGGCACGCGCGCGGCCGGTGTGACAGGTGGGTCGCGGACGCGACCGTGTTTGGTTTGCCGAGGGGTGAGCGGGACATGGCGGCGACGGTGGAAGGGCGCTGGCTGGAGGCGTTCAGCGCGATCCTGGACGGATCGCATCTGTTCCAGCCCGACGGGCTGGCCACGGCGGTGGACGCGGCGCTGGCGCCGCTCGGGATCGGGGCCACCATCTACCTGGTCGACGAGGAGCAGCGCACGCTGCGGCCGGTGCCGCGACCGGGGCATCCGCTGCCCGCGCCGCAGCCGTTGGCCACGACGCCGGCCGGGCGGGCGTTCGCGATGGTCACGTCGGCGCCGACGGGGGACGACGGCTGGTGCGTGCCGATCGTCAACGGCACCGACCGGCTCGGGGTGGTCGAGTTCGTGGTCGCCGCCGACGAGGCACAGCTGCGGGACGGGTCGCTGCGGACCCGGTACGAGACGCTCGCCGGGCTGATCGGTCACCTGGTGACCGTCACCTCGCACAAGGGTGACTTCCTCGCCCAGGTGCGCCGGTCCCGGCCGATGACGCCGGCGGCGGAGCTGCTGCGGCAGCTGCTGCCGCCGTTGACGTCGGCGTGCGAGCGGATGGTGATCAGCGCGATCCTGGAGCCGTGCTACGACGTCGGCGGCGACGGGTTCGACTACGCCATCGACGGCGCGCGGGCCAGGATCGTGATCCTCGACGCGGTCGGGCACGGGCTGGCGGCGAGCCTGGCCTGCGGGGTGGCGATGTCCACGCTGCGGGCCGTCCGCCGGGCCGGCGGGGACCTGCGCGAGCAGGCCCGGGCGGCAGACACGGCGCTGATGGAGCAGTTCCCCGACAGCCGGTTCGTGACCGCCGTCCTCGCCGAGCTCGACCTGGACGCGGGGCGGCTGCGATACATCAACGCCGGGCACCCGCGGCCGCTGCTGCTGCGTACCGGGCGGGTCGTGCGGGACCTGGCCGCCGGCCGCCGGATGCCGCTCGGCGTCCACGACGACGTGGAGGTCGCCGAGGAGGACCTGGAGGGCGGCGACCGGCTGCTGCTCTACACCGACGGCGTGACCGAGGCCCGCGACGCGGCCGGCGACCAGTTCGGTGTCAAGCGGCTCATCGACCTCGTCGAACGGCACGCCGGTGCCGGGCTGCCCGCGCCGGAGACGCTGCGCCGGCTGGCGCACGCGGTCGCCGCGCACCAGGGCGGCGCGCCGGCCGACGACGCGACGCTGGTGCTGGCCGAGTGGTCCCCGGCGGCCGCCCGGCGCAGCACGCCGTACACCCGCCGCGGCGACGACCACGGCGCCGGCAGCACGCCGTACACCCGGCACAACGACGACGACAGCGGCGTCAGGTCGAGCGGCCGGGGGTGACCGGGTCGGTCTCGTCGTCGAACTCGCCGATCACCTCTTCGAGGAGGTCTTCGAGCGCGACCAGGCCGACCGTCGTGTCCTGCTCGGTGGCGACGGCGAGCTGCGCCCGGGACTCCCGCATCGCCCGGACCGCGGCGAGCACGCTGGTGCGGGCCGGCAGGGTGAACGCGGGGATCATCAGGTCGCCGGCGTGGGCCGGCACGCCGGCGGTGGTCGCCCGGAGCGCGTCGCGGACGTGCACGACGCCGACGACGGTCCCGCCGGGATCCATGACGGGGAACCGGGACCGGCCGGTGGCCTGGTTGGCGCGCTCGACGTCGAGGGCGCTCGCGCCGGTCGGCACGGTGACCATCCTCGCGGCCGGCGTCATCACCTGGGCGATCGTGGTGTCCTGCAGCTGCAGCATCCGGCTGAGCAGCTGATGCTGGTCCTGGGCCAGGGTGCCGTGCTGCCGGGACGACTCCAGCAGCATCATCAGCTCCTTCGGGCCGTGCGCCGCCGACAGTTCGTCCTGCGTGTGCACCTTGACCAGCCGCAGGCAGGCGTTGGCGAGGCCGTTGAGGACGGCGAGCAGCGGGCGTACGAGGCGGGTGAACGCCCGGAACGGCAGCGCGAGGCCCCGCGCGGAGCGTTCCGGGTCGGTGATCGCCCACGACTTCGGCGCCATCTCCCCGACCACCATGTGCAGGAACACCACGACGGCGAGGGCGAGGACGAACGCGACCGGGTAGCTGAACCGCTCCGGGATGCCCACGGCGGTGAACAGCGGGTCCAGCACGTGCGCGATGGCGGGCTCGGCGAGCGCGCCGAGGCCGAGCGAGCACAGGGTGATGCCGAGCTGCGCCCCGGCGAGCATCAGCGACAGCTCGCGGCTGCCGGCCAGCGCCGCGGCCGCGGCCCGGCTCCCGCCGGCGGCGGCCTGCTCCAGACGGTGGCGCTTGCTGGCCACGAGGGCGAACTCGGCGGCCACGAAGAAGCCGTTGGCGGCCAGCAGCAACGCCGAAAGCAACAGAGCCCATCCGGTACTCATGCTTTGACCCGCTTGCCGATGCGGACGGTGTCCGGGACGTGCCGATGCACCGAGACGACCTCGAGGCGGACCGCCGGGGTGGCGACGTCGACGGTGTCGCCGGGGCGCGCGACCCGGCCGAGCCGCTGCAGCACCAGCCCGGACACGGTGTCGTAGTCGTCGCCCTCCGGCAGGGTCACGCCGGTGGTCCGGGCGACCTCGTCGACCCGCCAGCGCGCCGGCACCAGCCACGAGCCGTCGGGCTGGCGTACCGCCGCAGGTTCGGGTGCGTCGTCCTCGTCGCGGATCGACCCGACGAGCTCCTCCGCGATGTCCTCCAGGGTGATGACGCCGGCGAAGCCGCCGTACTCGTCGATCACGCAGGCCAGCTGCCGGTGTTCGGCGCGCAGCCGCTCCAGCACCGCCGGCAGGGCCGCGGTCGAGGGCACCAGGACCGGCGGCGCCGCGATCTCGGCCATCGTGACGCGGTGGCGGTCCTGCGCGGACAGCGCCACGACGTCGGCGCCGCCGACCACGCCGATCACGTCGTCGACGCTGTCGCCGACGACCGGGAACCGGGTGTGCCCGGTGTCGAACAGCTCCACGAGCCGGATCGCCGGGTCGGTCGCGGCGACGGTGACCACGTCGACCCGGGCGATCATCGCCTCCTCGGCGGAGCGGGCCCGGAACGCGAGGCCGCGCTGCAGCAGCTGCGAGGTGTCGGCGTCGAGCAGCCCGCCGCTGCGGGACTCGGCGATGATGCGTTCCAGGTCCTCCGGGGTGGCGCCCTCGGGCAGCTCCTCGATGGGTTCGATGCCGACCCGGCGCAGCAGCCGGTTCGCCGCCGCGTCGAACATGCGGATCAGCGGGCCGGCCGCGGCCAGGTACAGCAGGGTGAACCTGGACAGGCCGCGGGCGAGGGCCTCCGGGCGGGCGATGGCCCAGTTCTTCGGGCCGAGCTCGCCGAGGACCATCTGCACCACCGTGGCCGTCAGCAGCGCCGCGACCACGGAGATCGAGGTGCTGGCGGCGTGGGGGACGCCGGCGACGCCGAGGAGGTCGGCCAGGCCGCGGCCGAGATACGGCTCGGCCACGTAGCCGGCCAGCAGCGCCGTCACGGTGATGCCGAGCTGCGCGCCGGACAGCATGAACGACAGCCGCTCGGTGATGCGCAGCGCCCGTCGTGACGGCACGTCACCGCCGTCGGCGGCGCGCTTGAGCTTCGCGCGGTCGACGGCCACGTAGGCGAACTCGGCGGCCACGAAGTAGCCGGTGGCCGCGGTCAGCACCACGATGAGGAACAGACCGATCAGGATCAACACGGCCGGGGTCCACCGCTGGCCGAACGAAGGGGAGCCGGGGCGTCGCCCGGCCCGGTACTACAGCCGTCCATGACCCGAAACTAGCAGCCCGCGCTGGGAGGTTTCTGGGAACCGGCGACGGGTGAGGGCGGTGCCTTGATGCGGCGCGGGGATCCGGATGCCAGATTCCCGCCGTCTCTGCATGGTAACTTCGATCATGTGCGTACCGAACGTAGTCATGTGGCTGCGTTGCGTATAGATTCTGGCGAGTCTGCGCTGGCGGCATGGGTCTCCGGCCCGATGGCCGAGCTCAACCGCGACATCGTCGCCAGGCGGCGGCCGGCGGGGGAGTTCCCCGCGGCGGTCGCCGCGGCGCTGGCGGCGCTGCCCGCGGTCCCGGAGCGGTGCACGCCGCAGGAGGCGCGACGGCTCGTGGTCCTCCTCGGCCTCGCCGGTGCCGGCCTGGGCCGCCACTTCCAGGAGCGGGACCAGGCGCACCGGCAGCGCCCCGAGGGGGCGTTCGACCTGACCGTCGGCGAGGCGTCCGTGCCGTTCCTCGACTACTTCGCCGGGCTCGCCCGGCAGAGCGGCACCGGCCACCCGCAGCGCGACACGTACGCCTGCCTGACCCGCTGGAACCTGCCGGCCAGCGAGGTGTGGTGGGGCGGCACCCGGCTGGCCACCCTGCCGGGCGTCTTCGACGACGGGCTGGTCCGCACGTACACCGGCGAACGGGACGAGATCAGGTTCTTCGAGCTGATCAAACTGTCGGAGACCTACGAGCGGGCCGTGAACCTCGCCCTCACGCCCCTCGCCGACGAGACCGTCGACCTGTGCGGCGCCGAGGCGATGCACCGCCTCGGGGTCGCCGCCGAGCTGCTGGACGCGCTGCGCCGGCTCAACACCGCCTTCGCCGCGCTGCCCCCGGCCGACGGCCTGCGGGCCGGGCACTTCATGGACGTCTTCCGCCAGTTCGCCGTGCACTGGCGGCCCGGGGACGTGCCGCCGAGCGGCGCGCTGGACCCGGAGGCCATCGAGCGCGACTTCCTGCTCGGCACCGACCTGCCGGGCTATCGCGGGCACCTCACCCGGCTGCGCCCCGGCCTGCTCGCCGGGGAGTGGGACCGGCTCGGCACGGTCATGGACCGGCCCGGCCTGCCCGAGCTGCTGCTGGCGCGGCTGCGGCCGGTCGGCGACCTCGCCCACCAGTCGCCCGCCGGGCTGCGGGCGCTGCTGGGGTCCTGCCCGGCGCTGGCCGGGCTGTTCCTGGTGCTGCGGGCGCACGCGCGGGTGTCCAGCGTGCACCTCATGCTCGCCAAGAAGTACCTGTTCGCGCCGCAGCGCCACCGCGACCGTTCGGGGGTGGGCGACAGCGGCGTGGTGTCCAACCGGCGCGGCACCACCGGCATGGACGAGGCCGCGCTGGAGCGCCTGACCAGGATCCGGGGGCGGCACCCGCTGACGGCGCTGCGCCGGCTGCCGACGGCGGACCTGGAGTCCCTGGCCGGCGTCGACGCCCTGCGCGCCGGCCACACCGCGGAAGCGCGGTTCACGACGGGGTTGGCGTTGGTACGGCCACGCGCGTCCGACGACGACACCGGCGACGACGACGCCCAGGACGGCGAGGCCGGCGACGACGGGGACGGCGGCGCGGCGGGCCGCCCGCTGGGGGAGTCGTGAACGCCGACGCACCCACCGGCTACGACCCCCGGGTCGGGCACGACCAGCTGCTGGCGCTGATCGACAACACGTCCGCGGTCATCTACATGCGTGACCTGGACGGCCGGTACATGCTGGTCAACCGCGAATACGAGCGGCTGTTCGCGGTGAGCCGGGACACGATCGTCGGGCTGACCGACCACGACCTGTTCCCCTCCGGGATCGCCGACGAGTTCCGGGCCAACGACCTGCAGGCGGCGGCGCGCGGGCGGCCGGTGCAGATGGAGGAGGTCGCGCCCGGCGACGACGGCCCGCGCACGTACGTGACGGTCAAGTTCCCGCTGATCGGCGCCGACGGCGCGGCCTACGCGGTCTGCGGCATCTCCACCGACATCACCGAACGCAAGCGCGCCGAGGAGCAGGTGCGGCGGCTCAACGCCGAACTGGAGGACCGGGTCCTGCACCGCACCGCGGAGCTGCACGCGTCCAACCGCGAGCTCGACGCGTTCGCGTATTCGGTGTCGCACGACCTGCGGGCCCCGCTGCGGTCCCTCGACGGCTACAGCCAGCTGCTGCTGGAGGACTACGGCGACCGCCTCGACGCCGACGGCCGCGACTACCTGGAGCGCCTGCAGGCGAACGTGGCCCGGATGGCGGGGATGATCGACGACCTGCTGAACCTGTCCCGGGCCACCCGCATCGAGCTGCACCGCGGCACCGTCGACGTCACCGCCATCGCCATCGACGTCCTCGCCGAGCTGCGCACCGCCGAACCGGACCGGCAGGTGCGGGTGTCCGTCGCCGACGGGCTCGCCGCCGCCGGCGACGCCGACCTGATCCGGCTGGTGCTGCAGAACCTGCTCGGCAACGCGTGGAAGTTCACCTCGAAACGCGACGACGCCGCCGTCGAGGTCGGCGCCGAACCGGGCGGCATCCTGTTCGTGCGCGACAACGGCGCCGGGTTCGACATGCGCTTCGCCGGCAAGCTGTTCGAGCCGTTCCAGCGGCTGCACGCCGCCAGCGACTTCGAGGGCACCGGCATCGGGCTGGCGATCGTGCACCGCGTCGTCACCCGCCACGGCGGCCGGGTCTGGGCCGACGGCACCGTCGGCGGCGGCGCCGTCTTCCGGTTCACCCTGGCGCCGCAGCGGGGACTGCCGGCATGAACGACGGCGTGATCTTGCTGGTCGAGGACAACCCCGACGACGTGACGTTCACCCTGCGCGCGCTCACGAAGAACAAGATCCGCAACCGGGTCGTGGTCGCGTCCGACGGCGCGCAGGCGATCGACCTGCTGCAGCCCGGCGACGGCACCGCGCCGCTGCGGCCCGTGCTGATCCTGCTCGACATGAAGCTGCCCAAGTACGACGGCCTGGAGGTGCTGCGGCGCATCCGCGCCGACCCGGCGACCCAGCCGCTGCCGGTCGTGGTGCTCACCACCTCCAGCGAGGAACGCGACATCGCCGAGAGCTACCGCCTCGGCGCCAACAGCTACGTCCGCAAACCCGTCGTCTTCGCCGACTTCGTCGACGCCACGAACGTGCTCGGCAGGTACTGGCTGCTGGTCAACGAACCCGTCCCGGCCCGCCCCGGCAGCCTCTGATGGCACCGACCCGCGTCCTGATCGTCGAGGACGACCCCGACGACGCCCGCCTCATCGTGACCCGGCTGCACCGCGGCGGCCTCGACCTCACCGTCGACATCGTCACCACCGCCGAGCAGTTCCGCGCCGCGCTGCGCGCCCACCCGCCGGACCTGGTCCTGTCCGACTACAACCTGCCGTCCTTCACCGCCGAGGAAGCGCTGCAGATGCTGCGCGAGCACAGCGGCGACGCGCCGTTCATCCTCGTGTCCGGCCAGGTCGGCGAGGAGAAGGCGGCCGCGATGATGAAGGCGGGCGCCAGCGACTTCGTCCTCAAGGACCGCACCAGCCGCCTCGTGCCGGCGGTCCAGCGGGAGCTGCGCGACGCCGACGAACGGCGGCAGCGGCGGGCCGCCGAGGCGGCGCTGCGCGAGAGCGAGCAACGCTTCCGCCTCCTCGCCGAACACGCCATCGACATCATCTTCCGCTTCCGCCTGCGCCCGGAGCGCGGCCTGGAATACATCAGCCCCGCCATCACCACCATCACCGGGCATCAACCCGCCGACGTGTACGCGAACCCGTCGCTGCTCGTCGCGATCGTCGACGAGGAGGACCGGGAGGCGTTCAAGACCTCGTGGCTGCACCCCCGCCCGGCACCGCTGATCGTGCGCGCCCACCACCCCGACGGCCGGCAGCTGTGGATCGAGCAGCGCGCCATCCTCATCACCGACGAGACCGGCGAGCCGATCGCGGTCGAGGGCACGCTGCGCGACGTCACCGAGCAGCAGCGCCTCGACCAGCAGCTGCGCCAGGCCGAGCGGCTCGACTCCCTCGGCCACCTCGCCGGCGGCATCGCCCACGACTTCAACAACCTCCTCGCGATCATCACCGCATACGCCAGCGACATCACCGAGGCACTCGGCGAGACGCACCCCAGCCACCCCGACATCGTGCGGATCAGCCACGCCGCCGAACGCGCCGCCGCGCTCACCCGGCAGCTGCTCATCTTCAGCCGCCTCGAACCGTCCCAGCCGGAGGTCCTGGACCTCAACCAGGTCGTCGCCGACACCGAGCAGCTGCTGCAGCGCACCATCGGCGAGGACATCACCTTCACCACCGACCTCGACCCGGACCTGCCGCCGGCGACGATCGACCGCAGCAAGCTCGAACAGGTCATCGTCAACCTCGTCGTCAACGCCCGCGCCGCGATGACCGACGGCGGGCGGCTCACCGTCACCACCACCCACCTCACGCCGCCCGCGCCGGACGCGGCGCCCGGCGCCGGCACGGTCAGCCTCACCGTCACCGACACCGGCTGCGGCATGCCCGCCGACGTCGTCGCCCGCGCGTTCGAGCCGTTCTTCACCACGAAGGGCCCCGGCAACGGCACCGGCCTCGGCCTCGCCACCGCCTACGGGGTCATCACCGAGGCCGGCGGCGACATCCACATCGACAGCCTGCCGGGCCGCGGCACCACCATCACGGTCCTGCTGCCGTCGGCGGACCTGCCCGACCCCGACCCCGGCACCGCCGACGTCGTGCCCGCCGCCGCCGACGAGCCCGGCGGGCACATCCTCGTCGTCGAGGACGACGAGGACGTCCGCGACATCGTCGTGCGGATCCTCACCAGGGCCGGCTACCGCGTCACCGCACCCGCCTCGGCGACCGCCGCGATCGAGCTGTGCGCCGACCCGGCCTTCACCGTCGACGCGCTCCTCACCGACGTGATCATGCCCGACATCGCGGGGCCGCAGCTGGCCAACGCCGCCCGCCTGCTGCGCCCGCAGCTGCCGGTGCTCTACATGTCCGGCTACACCGCGGGCAGCCTGCCCGGCGGCCGGACCCTGACCGACGACCCGCTGCTGCGCAAGCCCTTCACCACCGACGAACTGCTCCACCAGCTCCAGCTTGCCCTGCGCCGCACCCGCACCCTGTCGTAGGCCCCGTCTCGGATGCGCGGCCGACCCTCGCGGTCAGGGTGGTCAGGTCTCCTCGGCGAGGAGCTGGGCGGTGGGGAGCCGTTGCAGGAGGGCGGCCGGGACCAGGGCGGCGCAGGTGGCCAGGAGCGCGCCGGCCGCCACGGCCGACCCGGCGGTGGTGAGCAGGCCGCTGGTCAGGTCGCCGACGAGCCAGGCGGCGCCGGCCACGCCGAGGCCGGCGCCGAGCGCGCCGCCGAGCACGCCGATGCCGAGGCCCTCGGCGGCGACGAGCCTGGCCAGGGACGCCGAGGTCCAGCCGGTGGCGCGGAGGGTGGCGAGCTCGGCGGCGCGGTCACGGATGTTCAGGTAGAGCACGTCGGCGACGGCGAGGGCGCCGAGCAGGATCGTCGCCGCGACCGCGATCGTGTCGACGGCCCTGACGCGCAGGGACACCGCGTCGCCGAGGAGGGTGCCGACGATCGCGCCGTGGAAGGTGAACGTGATCGCGCCGAGGACGGTGGCGGCGGCGATGCCGATCGCGAGCGCGCCGGCGCCGAGCACGGTCCGGCCGGGGACCCGCACGAGGTTGAGCAGGCCCATGGTGAGCGGGCCGCGGGGGCGGCCGGCGCGGCGGGGGCGGGTGACGGCGGGCCGCAGCCCGTCCGCGGGGCGCCCGCGGGCCGCGCCGAGCGCCGGCAGCAGGCCGGCCACCAGCGACAGCGCGACCGCGGTCGGCACGGCGAGCAGCGCCTGCGTCCAGGTGGTGCGCACGTCGAGCAGGGAGCCGAGCGGGCCGGCGAGCACGAGGGCGCCGAGGCCGGCCACCGTGCCGATGGTGGCGACCTCGCCGAGGACGACGCCGAAGATCCGGTGTGCGGGCCAGCCGAGCGCGGCGAGGGTCGCCAGCTCGGTGCGCCGGTCGCGGACCCCGGCGGCGACGGCGTTGGCGAGGAACAGCGCGCACACCACCAGGACCAGCACGAACAGCACGGCGCTCTTGCGGTCGATCGCGGTGATGATGCTGGCCGCGACGCCCTTCTTCACCCAGTGCTCGGTGACCCGCAGCTCGGGCCGCTGATACTTGCCGGCGACCAGCGTCACGGTCTGCGGGGCGGGTGAGGAGCCGTAGGTGATGTCGACGTCGAGGCCGGTGCGGGCGGAGATGTCCTCCGCGACGAGCCGGACCCGCTCGCGGGACGTCGCGCTGAAGCCCTGCACCCCGGTGACGCGGACCCGGATGGCGCTCAGCGGCGCGGCCTTGTCGGTGCCCTGCGTGTCGGCGAGCAGGCTCGGCAGCGCGGCGATGCTGGTCAGCAGCATCGGCGGCGAGGACAGGTAGCCGGCCGGGTTGCCGTTCGGCGCGAGGGGGCGGTCGCCGAGCAGGTCGCGGGTGCGCTGGTCGGCGCCGACGACCAGGGGCGGTTCGTAGGTCTCCATCGGCACGCGGCTGAGCGGGTTGAACGTGGTGAGCTTGGCGGGGTCGAAGGTGCCGACGACGCCGAACTCGGTCATCGTCGGGCCGCCCTGGGCGCGCACCGACACGTTGCGCACCGTACGGAAGGACGTGTCGTCGATCTGCCAGGGTGCGGGGAAGCCGAACGAGTTCGGCAGGATGTAGGCGACCTCGTCGTAGGGCACGGGGACCGCGGCGAGGCCGCCGTCGGGTGCCTGCAGGTAGGTGACGCCGCCGACCTGCAGGAGCCACTCGTGCTCGTACACGAAGCCCCAGCCCTCGCTGCCGCGGGCGATTTCGGTGGCGGTGGTGTGCTCGTAGGCCGCCTCCGTGTCGAGGAGGTCGTCGCGCAGGTGGGTGGCCGGCGCGGCCGCCATCGCGGCGAGCACGGCGCCGGGGGCGCCCGACGGCAGCGCGGTGTCGAGCCGGGCCCGGGACAGGCCGATCGACGCGGTGGTGTCCGCATACCTGCGGGAGGTGGCCAGGACGGGCACGATCTTCTTCGCGGGCATCCCGCCTGCCGTGTCGGTTGTGCGGTCGGGCGCGTCGCTCAGGAAGGTGCCCTGGGTCGCGCCGCGCAGCCCGACGAGGCGGTCCTCGGACTCCGGGTCGACCGCGGCGATGAGCATCGGCTCGCGCCACGCGACGGAGATGACCAGGCGGTCCTGCGCCTGCGGCCCACCCCACAGGTCCGTCTCGAACCGCCCGTCCGGGCGCAGCCGGGCCAGGTACACGGCCTGGCCGGTGGCGTCGGTGATCTGGCCCTGCTCGGGGAACGGGCACACCTGCCGGCCTTCCTCCAGCACGCCGAAGTTGCCGCCGCAGAACTGCTGGAACGGGATCTTCTCCCCGCCGGTGAACTCGAGGTCCGGGGGGCCGGTCGGCTTCGGCCACGAGACGTCGTGCTTCGTCACGTACACCCAGATCGGGGTGCCCGGCGTCCGGCTGAGGCCGCGGTCGGCGAGCAGGGTCCGGTCGACCCGGATGACCTGGCGGTCCAGCGCCGGGTCGACGAGGTCGGTGATGTCGACCGGCGCGGCGACCGCGGCGTTGACCGCGCCGGCCATCGCGATCGGCGCGGCGACGTCGATGCCGGGCACGGCGCGGACCTTCGCCCAGTCGTCCATGGTCAGGCCGCCGTAGATGCCGGAGACCGCGTTGGGTCGCAGCAGCGCCCGGTCGTTCTCCAGCGGTAGCCGGCTGCCTTTGGGACGCACGAGGATGTCGTATGCGGCCCGCACGTTGGCGTCGACGGCCCCGGTGACCTCCAGCCGCGCGGTGGCGGTGGCGCCGGTCAGCACGGTGAAGCCGGTGGTGGCGGTGAGCACTCCGACGAGGAGCGCCACCGCCCGCCCCGCCCGCCCCCGAAGATGCGCCCAGACGAATCGGATCACGTCCACACCTTCGCCCATACATTGTCGCAATGCAAGACCAGATTTTCCGTGATGATGGGTGTACGGGTGGGTACAGCGCACCTGTGACGACACGGATCGAGCAGGACGACGAGGCGACCCGGCTACGCGCCGACATCGCACGGACCAGGGCGCGGCTCGCGGAGAGCGTCGACGCGCTCACCGCCCGGCTCGACGTGCCCGGCCGGGCCAAGGAGGCGGCGGCCCGGCGGGTGGAGCCGGTACGCCAGCTTGCCGGCGGCGCCGTCACGGTCGCCGCCAGGACCACCGGTGCCGCCGTCACGGCCGCGACGAAGGCGACCGGCGCGGCCTGGGGCATGGCGCGGGACGGCGTCGGCATCGGGGTCGCCCTGGCCCGCTGGGGCGCCGGCAGCATCGTCGGGGTGTTCACGCGCCGCGGGTGAGGCTCCGGCCGCGGGGCGTCGGCAAGGTCGACGGGTGGAGGAACCGTCGGACACCGCGCCGGGGCTCGGCCGGCGACTCGCGGTCGAGCTGATCGGCACGTTCTGGCTGGTGTTCGCCGGCTGCGGCACCGCCGTGCTCAGCGCCCGCTTCGACGACGTGGGGGCGGGGCTGCTCGGGGTGGCGCTGGCGTTCGGGCTGGCGCTGCTGACCGCGGCGTACGCGTTCGGTCACATCTCCGGCGGCCACTTCAACCCGGCGGTCACGGTCGCGCTGTGGCTCGGCCGGCGCACCCGGACGGCCGACGTCCTGCCCTACGTGGTGGTCCAGGTGGTCGCCGCCCTCGGCGCGGCGGCGGTGCTGCTGGCCATCGCGGAGGGCCGGCCCGGGTTCAGCCTCGCCCGCGACGGCCTGGCCACCAACGGCTACGACACGCGCTCGCCGGGCGGCTACGGCCTCGGTGCCGCCCTGCTGACCGAGATCCTCATGACAGCGATCTTCGCGCTGGTGATCCTCGGCGCGACCGACCGCCGGGCGCCGCGCGGCACGGGCCCCCTCGCGATCGGCCTGACCCTCACCGTCATCCACCTGGTGAGCATCCCGGTGACGAACACGTCGGTGAACCCGGCCCGCTCGACCGGGCCGGCCCTCGTCGCCGGCGGCGCCGCGCTGTCGCAGCTGTGGCTGTTCTGGGTCGCGCCACTGATCGGCGCCGCCGTCGCCGGGTTCGGCTACCGGTACGTCACCGGCGGCACCGGCACGGTCGAGGCGCAGGCGGAGGCCCAGGACGTCGACTAGCTGGTGACGTCGAGCTCGCCGCCGCCCCGCTCCCCGGTCACCGGCGCCGTCGGCGCTCCCGTCAACCCGATCGCGGCGAAGTGAACCCTTAGCATCGACGGATGGACGTCTTCGACGCCGCCGACGGCACCCGGCTCGCGTACCACCGCGTCGGCCGGGGCAGCCCGCTGATCTGCGTGCCGGGCGGGCCGATGCGGGCCTCGGCCTACCTCGGCGACCTGGGCGGGCTGTCCGCCCAGCACTCGCTGGTGCTGCTGGACCTGCGCGGCACCGGCGGGTCGGCCGCACCGGACGACCCGGCCACCTACCGGTGCGACCGGCTCGTCGAGGACGTCGAGGCGTTGCGGGCACACCTGGGACTCGACCGGATCGACCTGCTGGCGCACTCCGCCGGTGCGGCCGTCGCGGTGCTCTACGCCATCCGCCACCCCGACCGGATCGGCCGGCTCGTGCTCGTCAATCCCTCCCCGCGCGTGGTCTCCCTCGACGTCACCGACGCCGACCGCCGCGAGACCGCCGAACTGCGCCGCGGCGAGCCCTGGTTCCCCGACGCGTACGCCGCGTTCGAGCGGATCTGGGCGGGCGCGCCGACCCCGGCCGACTGGGCCGCGATCACCCCGTTCAGGTACGGCCGGTGGGACGACGCCGCCCGCGCCGACGTCGCCGGCGAAGGGGACCAGCGCAACGACGCCGCCGCGGACGCCTACTACGCCGGCGTCGACGTGTCGCGGGTGGGTGCCGCCCTGGCCGACCTGCGGGTCCGGGTCCTGCTCGTCGCCGGCGAGCACGACGTGGCCCTGCCACCGAAGCGCGCCGCCGAGTACGCCGGCCTGTTCCCGCACGCGGAGGTCGCCGTCCAGCCGGGCGGCGGCCACTCCCCGTGGCTCGACGACCCGTCGTGGCTGGCGACGACGGTCGCCGCCTTCCTGCGCTGAACCTCGCTCCGGGTGCTGAGTTGACCCCGGTTTGTACGGTGATCCCCGCTTGTGGCGGGTCACCCCGCCGGGATCAACTGACGAGGAGTACATATGAGGCGCCTGGCGCTTTCGACATTGTTGGCAACCCTGCTCGGCGTGGCCGTCGCCGGCTGCGAGAAGGAGGCGGCGGAGACCCCGGCCGCGCAGTCATCCGCGGCTCAGCAGCCGACCACGCCGCCATCGTCCGGGCAGAGCCCGGCCGGCGACGCGTACCCGAACTCGGAGAAGGGCGCGAACGCGCTGCTGAAGGCGCTGCCGGAGGACCCCCAGCTGGCGCTGCGGCTCAAGCCGACGACCGAGGACTACAAGGCGCTGTTCGTGGGTGACGCCGCGGCGAAGGCCGAGCAGTTCTACGCGACGAGCCTGTGGAACGACCCCGCCAACCTCAAGATCGACACCGGTGCCGCGAAGACCGAGCTGCTGCTGTTCCACGCCACCAGCGAGGAGATCCGGTCCTGGTCGACCACCGTCCAGGCGAACTTCCCCGGCGGCTACCAGCAGGTCGGCCCGCACCTGAAGCCGGGACTTACCTGGTTCCGCTGGCGGTACGTCAAGCCGGGCGAGAGCTCCGGCGTGGCGTATGACGGCCTGGTCAACGTCAATGGCCACTGGGTGTGGACGCCGAAACTGTGGAAGGCCTTGGAGGGCTGACTGGAGGGCTGACCGGAGGGCTGAGCCGTTCGTGGGGGCCGGTAAACTCGGAGGGGAGCACCGGCCCCCGCGACGTAAGGCAGAGCGACCATGGATGAGCGGGAAGAGCTGGACTGGCAGACGTTCGGCGACGCCTCGCGGGCCCTGGCGCAGGCGGTCGTCGACGACGGGTTCCGGCCCGACGTGGTGCTGTGCGTCGCCCGCGGTGGCCTGCTCCTGGCCGGCGCCCTGGGCTACGCGCTGGACGTGAAGCACCTGGTGATGATGAACGTCCTGTATTACACCGGCATCGACGAGCGGCTCGCCGCCCCGGTGGTGTTGCGGCCCACGCCCGACGGGGAGGACCTCGCCGGCAAGCGGGTGCTCATCGCCGACGACGTCTCCGACACCGGAGCGACGCTGCGGGTGGTCCGCGACTTCTGCGTGGAGCACGCCGCCGACGTGCGTTGCGCCGTGCTGTACGAGAAGCCGCAGACGGTCGTGCGGTGCGAATACGTGTGGCGGCGCACCGACCGCTGGATCAACTTCCCCTGGTCGAACGAACCGCCGGTGACCGCGGCCTGACCGGCGAGGGCACCACGCCGGACTCGGCGGCGCGGATGAGCCGCTGGAAGGTCGGGCACTGCAGGTGGCTCGGTGCGGGGCAGGCGGCGGCGTGCCGCAGCGAGTCGCGCAGCACGCTGAGCCTGCGGATCGTGCCGTCCAGCTCGTCGGCCTTCGCCGAGAGCATGCCCCGGTCGATGCGGGGCTGCCCGTCGGGGCCGAACATCAGCACGATCTCGTCGAGGGAGAAGCCCGCGGTGCGGCCCAGGGCGATCAGGGCCAGCCGCTGCAGCACACCCGGATCGAACTGGCGGCGCAGCCCGGCCCGGCCGACCGACGCGATCAGGCCCTTCTCCTCGTAATACCGCAGCGTCGAGGCGGGCAGGCCGGCGCGCCGCGCCACCTCGGCGATGTCCAGGTTCGTCATGCGGTTGACCTCAAGTCGGCTTGAAGTGCAACGGTCGCATCCGAACGGCTCACATCGCAACCACGGGAGACGGACATGCACCAGACGGCACGCTGGAGCGGCATCGCCGGACAGGCCTGGATCGACGCGCAGGCAATGCTGGACGAGGTGTTCCGGCCCTTCGAGGACCTCCTGGTCGCCGAGGTCGCGGCGGCCGCCGCCGAGCGCGTGCTCGACGTCGGCTGCGGCACCGGCGGCACCACGGTCGCCGTCGCCCGCCGGCTCGGCACGAGCGGCTGCGTGGGCGTCGACATCGCCGAGCCGATGATCGCCGCCGCGCGGGCCCGCGCCGCACGCGACGGCGTGCCGGTGGCGTTCATCCACGCCGACGCGCAGGAGCACGACTTCACCCCCGGCGGCTTCGACGCGGTCATCTCCCGCTTCGGCGTCATGTTCTTCGCCGACCCCACCCGCGCCTTCGCCAACCTGCGCCGCGCCGCGACGACCGGCGTGGTCCTGCGGGCCGTCGTGTGGCGCGACATCGCGGAGAACCCGTTCATGACCACCGCCGAGCGGGCCGCCGCGCCGCTCGTGCCGGACCTGCCCGTCCGGCGGCCCGGCGAGCCGGGACAGTTCGCGTTCGCCGACCGGGCCCTGGTCCGCGACGTCCTCGACCGGGGCGGCTGGACCGGGGTCGACATCCGGCCGGTCGACGTGCCGTGCGTGCTGCCGGAGCGCGACCTGGTGCGGTACTTCACCCGGCTCGGCCCGCTCGGCACGGTCCTGGGCCAGGCCGACGAGCAGACCCGGGCACGGGTCGTCGACACGGTCCGCGCCGCGTTCGAACCCTACGTGCACGGCGCGGAGGTCCGTTTCACCGCCGCCTGCTGGCAGGTCGACGGCTCCGCGGCGGAGTGACGGGCGCGGCGCTGCAACTTTCCTGCGAACGAATTTCGTTGACGCTCATCGATTGATGGGCCTAGCGTCGACTCAGGAAAGGCCTTTCCCAAGGAGCTCCGCCACACTCCGCACCGGGAGGCACCATGCACCTTTCCCTGCCCATCTCCAGACGCGTCGCCGGCGTCGCGGCGGCCGTGACCACAGTCGTGGTCGTTGTCGGCGCGGCCGGCATCGCGTTCGGCGCGCCGCTGTTCGCCGACGACTTCGAGGACGGCAACGCCAACGGCTGGTCAAAGTCCGGTGGCAGCTGGTCCGTCGTCACCGACGGCTCCCGCGCGTTCCGCCAGGCCGGCACCAGCAGCGACGCCCGGGCGTTCGCCGGCGCGACGACCTGGACGGACTACGCCGTGCAGGCCAGGATCAAACCGATCTCCTACAACGGCCAGTCGGTCGGCGTGATCGCCCGCGCCCAGAACAGCAGCAACTACTACGCGCTCACCCTCACCGGCGGCCAGGCCCGCCTCGTCAAACGGGTCGGCGGCGCGGTCAGCACCATCGCGACCGGCGTCGCGTCGGTGCCAGCCGGCACCTGGGCCACCGTCCGCCTGGAGGTGGCCGGCGGCACGCTGCGCGGTCTCGTCAACGGCGCACAGGTCGTGACGGCGACCGACGCCACGTTCGCCACCGGCCGGCTCGGCCTGCTGACCAGCTACGCGAGCGCCACCTTCGACGACGTCACCGCCGACACCACCACTGGCACGCCGCCGTCATCACCGGAGCCCACGCCGTCGCAGTCACCGGAGCCGCCGGGCGAATGCACCAACCCGCCGGCCGTCATCGGGTTCGCCGCGGTCAACGCCTGGGGGCAGAACGGCACGACCGGCGGCTGCGGGGGACCGACCGTGACCGTCAGCGACGCGGCCGGGTTCCTCGCCGCGATCGCCCGCACGGGCCCGCTGGTCATCCGGGTCAACGGCGTCATCACGCTGCCGGGCCCCATGCACGACGTGACGTCGGACAAGACGATCGTCGGCGTCGGCGCCGCCTCGGGCCTGACCGGCGGCGGGCTCAACGTCGGGCTGCCGGTCGACAACGCGATGACGGCACCGCCCGCGAACGCCGTGCACAACGTCATCATCCGGAACCTGGTCTTCACCGGTACCCCCGACGACGCCGTCAACGTGCAGATGTTCAGCCACCACGTGTGGATCGACCACAACGACCTGTCGCACGGCTACGACGGCCTGGTGGACATCAAGCGCGGCTCCAGCTACGTGACGGTGTCCTGGAACCACACCCACGACCACACGAAGAACATGCTGCTCGGCCACGACGACAGCAACGGCGCGCAGGACACCGGCCAGCTCAAGGTGACCTACCACCACAACTTCTTCGACCGGACCCCGCAGCGCAACCCGCGGGTGCGCTTCGGCGAGCCGGTGCACGTGTTCAACAACTACTTCCTCTACAACACCGACATCGGGGTGGCCTGCCAGGCGTCGGCCGGCTGCGTGATCGAGAACAACGTCTTCGAGAACACCGAGGAGGCGTACGCCATCGACTACGCCGGCCCGAAGGGGCGGATCGTCGCGCGGGGCAACCTCTTCATCGGCGAGAGCGCACCCGGCACGATCGGCGGGACGGTCCAGGAGCCGGGCACCTACTACGGCTACACCGCGCAGAGCGCGGACACGGTCAAGGCCGCGGTCCTCGCCGGAGCGGGCACGGGCCACATCTGAGCGCACACGGCACCGGCCGGGGAGGGAGGCTCCCCGGCCGGTCCTTGTCCGTGACCTTGAAGGGACGGCGGAAAGGCCTGAGGAAAGGCCTTTCCCGGGACGCCAGGAGCCGCATCACGGGACGTCGACGAACGTCGATGTGCAGGATTGTTGCAGATCTTCCCGGGTGGACCCACCACGCATTGACAGTCGGCAATCCGCGTCCTACGTTCGGGGAAACCGTTTTCCTCAGCCGTTGCGCCGGTTGAGGGGGCGCCGACCCCCGCGGTGCCCGACCCGCCCCCGGCCTCCACTCCCCGCCAGGAGGCCGCACATGCACATCCCGCCCATCCGACGGCGGTGGCCGTCGGTGGCCGCCGTCACCGTGGCCGTCGTCGCGCTGCTGCTCGGCGCGGCCAGGATCGCCGCCGCCGACACCACCCTGTTCACCGACGACTTCGAGGACGGCAACGCCAACGGCTGGTCCAAGTCCGGCGGCAGCTGGTCGGTGCTCACCGACGGCTCCCGCGTGCTGCGCCAGACCAGTGCCACCACCGGCGACGCCCGCGCCTACGCCGGTTCGGCGTGGACCGACGTCGCCGCCGAGGCCCGCCTGCGGCCCGTCGACCGGGCCGCGGACGGCTTCGTCGCGCTCGCCGTGCGCCAGCAGAGCTCCACCAGCGCCTACCGGTTCGCGCTGTACGCCGACGGCCGGGCCCAGCTCGAGGCCGTGCGCAACGGCGCGGTGACCGTGCTCGGCGCCGGCACCCACACCGCCGCGACCGGCGCCTGGGCGACGGTCCGGGTCGAGGCCGTCGGCACCGCCCTGCGCGGCTACGTCGGCGGGACCCTGGTGGCACAGGGCACCTCGACCGCGTTCGGCAGCGGCAAGGTCGGGGTGTGGACCTACCACGCGTCGGCGTCGGTCGACGACGTGCGGGTCACCGGCGTGGCCGGTACACCACCCACCAGCGCAACCTCCAGCGCGCCGCCGACCGGCAACCCGCCCGCGGGCATGGTCGGCTACGCGACCCTGGCCGGCGGCACCACCGGCGGCGCCGGCGGCCCGACCGTCACCGTGTCGACGTGGGCGGACCTGGTCACCGAGGTCGGCCGGCACACGCCGGAGACCGTGCAGGTCAACGGGATCCTGCAGGGCTCCGGGCAGGCGACCGTGCGGGGCGACAAGACGATCGTCGGCCTCGGCGCCAACTCCGGGATCAACGGCGGCGGCCTGAAGATCTCGCACTACAACAACGTCATCATCCGCAACCTGAAGCTGTCCAACCCGGTCGGCACCGACGCCATCACGGTGCAGGACGCCGACCACGTCTGGATCGACCACAACGAGCTGTGGAGCGATCGGGCGCACGACATCGACTACTACGACGGGCTCATCGACATCACCCACGCCAGCGACTGGGTCACGGTGTCGTGGAACAAGCTGCACGATCACTGGAAGACGTCGCTGGTGAGCCACGACGACGACAACGCCGCCGAGGACGTCGGGCACCTCACGGTGACCTACCACCACAACGAGTTCTACAACCTCGACGCCCGGCTGCCCAGCATCCGCTTCGGCACCGCGCACGTGTTCAACAACTACTACCACGACGACAACAACGGCGTGCACTCCCGCATGGGCGCCCAGGTCCTGGTCGAGGGCAACGTGTTCGCCAACGTCGCCACCCCGGTCAAGACCACCACGCTCAGCGTGCAGGACGGCTATGCGGTGGAGCGCGGCAACGTCTACACCGGGTGCGGGCCGAACCTCATCACCCAGGTCGGGACGTTCACGAGCCCGCCGTACCCGTACACCCTGGAACCCGCCTCGACCGTGGCCGCCTCCGTCACCGGAAACGCCGGCACCGGCCACCTCTGACGCCTGGCAGGGCATGAACCGTGAACGCTCCCAGTCTACAAGTCTTGATTTCCGGCAATAGATGGCGCCATTATCAGACCGATACTGGGAGCGTTCACGGTTCCATCCGCCCACGTGAGGTGAGGACACCCATGCGCAGACGTACCATCCTGGCCGCCGCCGCGGCCGCTCCGGTGGCCGGTGTCGCCGCCCCGGCCGAGGCGTCGGCCGCACCCCGCCGCCGGCTCGCGATCCGCGGTGCCGACGTGTCGACCCTGGCCAAGAACGAGGACTTCGGCGCCGTGTACCGCCGGGCGAACGGCCGCCGCGCCGACGCGCTCACCATCCTGGGCGAGCACGACGTCAACGTCGCCCGGCTGAAGGTCTGGGTGAACCCGGCCGACGGCTACAACGACAAGGCCCACGTGCTGCGGATGGCCGCCCGGGCCAAGGCCCGCGGCATGCGACTGTTCATCGACTTCCACTACTCCGACGCCTGGGCCGACCCCGGCAAGCAGAACAAGCCGGCCGCCTGGGCGGGGTACGCCTTCGAGGAGCTCAAGGCGGCCGTGCGCGACCACACCTACGACGTGCTGCACGCGCTGCACCGGCAGGGCACCACCGCGGACCTGGTCCAGATCGGCAACGAGATCAACGGCGGCCTGCTGTGGCCCGACGGGCGCTGGGACAACTGGCCGAACCTGGCCGCGCTGCTCACCGCTGGCGCGAGCGTCGCGAAGGCCGTCTCCAACCGCACCCGGGTCGTGCTGCACCTCGCCGAGGGCGGCAACAACGGCGGGCACCGCTGGTGGTTCGACAACGCCACCGCGCTCGGCGTGCCGTTCGACGTCATCGCGGTGTCGCACTACCTGTACTGGCACGGCACGGCGGAGAGCCTGCGGGCCAACATCGTCGACCTGTCCGCCCGCTACGGCAAGGATGTCCTCGTCGCCGAGACCGCGTACGGCTTCACCACGGCCGAGGACGACCCGACCGCCCAGATCTTCACCGCCGACCTTGCCGCCGCCGGCGGCCACCCGGCCACGCCGCAGGGCCAGGCCGACGCGGTGCGCGCCGTCGCCGACGTCGTCGCGTCGGTGCCGGGCGGGCGCGGTCTGGGCTTCGTCTACTGGGAGCCCACGTGGACCGCGGTGACCGGTGCCGGATGGGACCCGGCCGATCCGGCCTCCGGCAACGGCTGGGAGAACCAGGCGCTGTTCGACTTCGACGGCCGCGCGCTGCCCGCGCTGGAGGTCTTCCGGGGCTGCTAACGCGGCGTCAGGTGACCGGAGCAGGACTCGCGGGCGCCGCCGGACTTCGTGCCGTCCGGGCAGACCACGTTCACCCACATGGTGCCGTCGAGGCGGGCGCCATCGAGGCGGGTGCCGCGCAGGTCGGTGTCGATCAGCGCCGCGCCGGTGAGGTCCGCGTTGCGGGCGTCCGCCCCGCCCAGGTCGGACCGGCGGATCTCGGTGCGGCGCAGGTCCGCGTCGCGCAGCACGGCGCCGCGCAGCCCCACGTCGGTGAAGGTGCTGCCCTGCCAGACCGTGCGGGTCAGGTCGGCGCGGCCGAGCTCGACCCCGGTGAGGGTGGCGTCGCGGGCGGCGGCGTCGGTGAGGTCGGCCCCGGACAGGTCGACGTTCTCCATCGACAGCGAGCTCAGGCGCGCCGCGTGCAGGTTGGACCCGCTCAGGTTCGCCTCCCGCACGAAACCCTCCACAGTGGAGCGTTCAAGGTCGGCGCAGCGCAGCTTCCGCTGCGACAGGTCCGAGTCGATGACCACCCGGTTGGCCATCGACACGGCGCCGGGGTCTGAGCAGCGCCGCCCGTGGGTGTCGCCAGGCCGCTCGCGGGCCAGCAGCAGCACGCCGAGCACGACCGCGACGGCCAGGCAGGCGGCCGCCGCCCGCAGGCGCGCACCACGCGAGAAGGCCCGCCGCCGCGGCATCGCCCGCGGCAGCGCCCGCAGGCGCGAGCCGAGCGTCAACGCGGGCCCGGCGAGGCGACCGGCCGCAGCGTCAGCCGGAGGATCCGGTCGTCCTCAGTGGACGGTCCCTTGTCGAGGCGGCCGTCGCGGTTGGACGTGGTGAGCCACACGCTGCCGTCCGGCGCCTTGATCGCGGTGCGCAGCCGCCCGTACTTCGTGGCCAGTGCCTCGACGGGCCGCCCCGTCACCCCGGCCCCGGGCCGCCAGCGGACGCCCCACGTGTCCGGCTCGCCGCCCTCCGTCGGCCGGCTGCCGGCCCCCTGCTCGCGGCCGACGCCGCCGACGCCGACGAGGTAGATGCGCTGCCCGCGCAGGCAGGTGATGATGGCGGTGCTGCCGAGCACCGCCACGCCGGCGCTGACCCCGACCTCGGGATGCCAGGTCACCACCGGGTCGACGTACTTCGGGTTGCCGCCGATCCCCTCGACATTCGGCCAGCCGTAGTTCCCGCCGGGCTTGATGATGTTCAGCTCGTCCCACACGGCCTCGCCGATCTCCGCGACGTACATGTTGCCGTCGGCGTCCCAGTCCATGCCTTCGGGGTTGCGGTGGCCGTAGGACCACACCAGCGAATTGCGGAACGGGTTGCCCGGCGGGGGTTTGCCGTCCGTCGTCATCCGCAGGATCTTTCCGCCGAGGCTGCCGAGATCCTGCGCCCCCTCGGTCCGCGACGCCTCGCCGGTGCTGGCGTACAGGTACCCGTCGGGGCCGAACGCGAGCCGGCCGCCGTCGTGGATGCCGCCCTTGGGGATGCCGGTGACGATCGGCTTGGGCCGCTCGTTGAGCTTGAGCTTCGCGATCCGGTTGTCGGTGTCGGTCGTGTAGTAGATGTACACGGTCTGGTCGAGGGCGAAGCGCGGCGAGGCGGCGATGCCGAGCAGCCCGCCCTCGTTGTCGGAGGTCGCCTCGCTGATCTTCGCCACCGGTGACACCGTCAGCGTCCCGTTCGCCGCCCGCTTGGGGCCGATCCGCAGGATGCGCAGGGTCCGCCGCTCCGTGACCAGCGCGCTGCCGTCGGGCAGGAACGTCACGCCCCACGGGATGTCCAGGTGCCGGGCCACGGTGCTGACCGACACCGCCGCGTCCCCGCTCGCCGACGGGTCCACCGGCCCGTGCCTGAAGTCGGTGGGGTCGGTGACCGGCGGCGGCCCGGACGGCGGCGGCTTGGCGGGGGCGTCCGACGTGCAGCCGCCGAGCGTTCCGAGCACCAGCAGCAGGCCGAGCACGGCAGTGCCCGCGCGGACGGGTGTACCCAATGAACCGGCCCTCCGCTCGCGCAGACGTACATCGTCTCTCTGCACGATCACGAATTCCGTCGCGGGCGGCGTCACCTCCGGGGAGGGAACGTCGCCCGGGGTTTGAGTGGCCGGTGGGGCGGGCACCACGGCGGGGGATTCGAGCGACGCACCTTCGAAGGAGACCAGGATGAAACTGCTGACATTGGCCGCCGGGCTCGCCACCGGTTACGTGCTGGGCACCCGTGCCGGCCGCGGCAAGTACGAGCAGATCGTCGAAGGCGCCCGGCAGCTGCGCGCCAACCCGACCCTCGCGCAGGCCCAGGCGACGGCGAAGCAGCTCGCCACGACGCCCTCGACCGTCGCCGATCCCATCAGGTAGCCGAGCCGCTACGATACACTGCGTGTCGACTTCGGCCTCAGGGTGCCTGTTCGGACTGGCGTACGGTGACGCGCTCGGCAAACCGACCGAGTTCATGACGGTCGCCGCGATCGAGGAACGCTACGGCTTCGGCGGCCCCCGTGACCTGGAGGGCGACCCGGCGCTGGTCACCGACGACACGCAGATGGCCCTCGCGGTCGGCCACGCGCTGCTGGACGCGCCCTCGCCGACCCCGGCCGCGCTGGAGCCGCTGCTGCGCAAGCGGTTCGTGGAGTGGGCGCACAGCCCCGACAACAACCGGGCGCCCGGCATGACGTGCCTGCGGGCCTGCGGCGGCCTCGCCCGGGACGTGCCCTGGGTCGAGGCCACCGTCGCCGGCTCCAAGGGCTGCGGCGCCAACATGCGGGTCGCGCCCGTCGGCCTCGTCCCGACCTACGACCTGGACACCCTGGCCGGGGTGGCGCAGCTGCAGGCGGCCATGACGCACGGGCACCCGACCGCCCTCGCGGCGAGCGAGCTGACCGCGTACGCCGTGCGGCTGCTGCGCGACGGCGCCGACCTCGCGTCGCTGCCGGCCGCGCTGCGCGACCGGTGCCACTCGCAGCGCACCACCTACCGCGAGGAGTGGCTCGGCACGCTGTGGCAGCAGCCGGCGGTGATCAGCCCGGAGGACTTCATCAGCCGCGGCTGGGACGAGTGCGTCGACGTGCTCGACCGGCTCGACCTTGCCCTGTCCCGCCCCGACGACGGCGGCGACCCGTGCGCGGCCACCGGCGCCGGCTGGATCGCCGAGGAGGCCCTCGCGACCGGCCTGCTGTGCGCCGTCCGGCACGCCGGCGACCCGGTGACCGCCCTCGCCCGCGCCGCCACCACCTCCGGCGACTCCGACTCCATCGCCTGCCTGGCCGGCGCGTTCATCGGCGCCGAGCGGGGCATGGTCGCGTGGCCGGTCGCCTGGCTCGACCGCATCGAATACGCCGGCCAGCTCGCCCGGCTCGGCCAGGCCTGGGACTAACGGACCTCGAACTCGAACAGCGAGTAGCCGTACTGGCCGATCCGCCGCGTGCCGGTCATCCTCACGAACCGGGCCGGCGTGGCGGCGATCCGCACGTCGCGCACCCCGCCGGCGCCCTCGCCGGTGCGCCACACGCTGCGCCACGTCGTGCCGTCGGCGCTGACTGCGAGGTCGTACTCGACGCCGTACGCCGCCTCCCACCGCAGCGTGATCTGCGTGACGAGCCACAGCCGGCCGAGATCGACGCTGATCCACTGCGGGTCGCTGAACGCGCTGCTCCACCGGGTGCCGGGGTTGCCGTCGACCGCGAAGCGGGGCGCGTAGGCGTCACCCTCCACGGACGAGGCCGTCGCGGGCCGGCCGAGTGCCAGGTTGGCGCCGTCCGGATTCGCCGCGGAAGGTGTACCGGCAATCGACGCCGACGCCGTCGCCGACCTGCGTGGGGGGACGCTCCGCGACGGCGACCTGGCGGCGCTGGACCCAGCGGATGCGCTCGGGGCGCCGGACGCGCTGGGCGTGGACGCGGCGGGGGACGGGTCGCCGGCGTCCGGCGGCGCCGGCAGGCCGGACGGCAGCGGCAGCGCGGAGGGGGCGGCGCTCGGGCCGGGGCCGTCCCGGCCGGCGAGGACGGCCACCGCCACCAGCCCGGCGACCACGGCGACGGCCGCGACGACGATCAGGACCAGGCGCCGCCACGCCGGTTGTGCCACCCCGTCGCCGCCAGGCCCGGTCCGGTCACCGCCCGGCGGGGTGCCGCCCGGCGCGGCCCGGCCGGTCGCGGGTCCGGCCCGGGTGGTGCCCGGGCGGCGCAGCGCGGACGGCCGGGCAGGGACGCGGTGGGCGCCACCCGTCGACGGCGCCGCGGCCGGCGCGCCCGCCGGGCCGACCGGTTCGCCGGGGTCCGCGGGGTCGTCCGGGGACGGCGTGATGTAGGGCCGGACCAGGCGGGGCGGCTCGGCGTCGTCGTTCGCCACCGAACGCCCTCCCTCCGGCTGATCGTCGGAGCCCGACGGTTCGGAGCATAGGGCCGCCGGGCCGCCGCCGCTGAGGAACGTCGGTGCGAGCGCGTCAGCCGGTGACAGCGGGCCGCTTGGCACGGCCGGGCAGGTCGACCAGCACCGCCGGCAGGCTGCGCTCCAGCGCCAGGCAGAACCAGGTGACCACGACGGTCAGCAGGACCGGCTCGGTGACCGCCAGCAGCAGCTGCATCGGCGGGTCCGCCCGGTCCATCGGCCCGATCAGCACCGCGTGGCAGATCGCGAGGATCGGCATGTGCAGCACGTAGATCGGCAGGGTCCGCCGGCCGATGCCGCCGAGCACCCGCGCCACCACCAGCGACCGCGCCGCGAGCGCCGCCGCCGTCACGCCGAAGGCGACCGCGACCACGCTGACCAGCGGGCCGGTGCCGGGCACCAGGCGCAGCCCGGCCAGGCCGAGCGCGTAGCCGCCGCCGAGCAGCGCCAGCCGGCGCCAGTTCGCGGCGTTGGCCAGGCGTTCCACGACCGGCCGCAGGCGCACCCCGGCGAGGAAGAACACCAGGTTCTGGTACAGGCCGCCACGGTTGCCGGGGGTCGCCAGGAGGTCCGCGGCGACCACGACGGACAGCGCCAGGGCGACCGTGAGGACCAGGGTCGTCGGCAGCCGCCGCACCGCCTTCGCGACGGTGAAGTAGACCGCGAGCGCCAGCAGGTACCACAGGTTCGACGGCGTGATCGTCAGCTGCTCCAGCAGCTGCAGCGGCCCGCTGGCCCGGGCGGTGTCGAAGTCGGGCACCAGCGCCAGCACGAACGTGTGGATCAGCAGCCAGACCGCGTACAGGTAGCCGAACTTCGCCACCTTCGAGCGGCCGAGGACCCGCCACGACCGGCCGACCGCGCCGACCGCGAACATGCCGGAGATGGCGAAGAACAACGGCATCCGCAGCGGCAGGAGCTGCTCGCCGAGCAGGCCCCACGCGCCGGGCAGCGGCACCGGCAGGTGCCAGTCGACCTGCAGGTAGTCCTTCGTGATGACGTGCCACAGCACGACCAGCAGGATGCAGGCGCCCTTGGCCACGTCCGCCCACGACTCGCGGGACCTCGGCGGCCGCTCCGGCGCGGTGGTCTCGGCGGCGGTGCCCAGCTGCAGTGTGTCGCTCATCTCGGTGTCCCCTAGCGTCAGTCCATCGACCTCCGTCGGCCGGCTTGTACTGAGGGAGCACGCAGGAGCAGGCACATCGGGTCGGGGACTGTCGAAAGAGCGACGCTTGCCGGGTCAGGTAGAAGGCGGTCAGGGCGCGGGGACGAGCAGCTCCCGGGTGACGGCGGCGACGTCCGGCACGCCGACGAGGGCCATCGTCAGGTCCAGCTCCGCGACGATGTTCTCGGCGACCTGCCGCACCCCGTCGGCGCCGGCGATCGCGAGCCCGTAGATGTGCGGCCGGCCGAGCAGGCAGGCGTCCGCGCCCAGCGCGAGCGCGACGAACACGTCAGCCCCCGAACGGATGCCGCTGTCGAAGAGCACCGTCGGGTCGGGGCCGACGGCGGCGCGGACCGCGACGAGGGCGTCGAGCGCGGCGACTGCGTGATCGACCTGCCGCCCGCCGTGGTTCGACACGATGATCCCGTCGACGCCGGCCTCGAGGGCGGTCCTGGCGTCGTCGGGGTGCAGGATGCCCTTGAGCAGGATCGGCAGCGTCGTGCGCCGCCGCAGCGTCTCCAGGTGGGCCCAGCTCAGGCCGGGGTTGGAGTAGATGTCCAGGAACGTCTCGACCGCCGCCCTCGGCTCGGCGGAGCGCAGGTTGGCGCCGGTGCCGCCGGGATACTCGCGGGCCATCGACAGCAGGGCCCGCAGCGCGGCGAGCGTCACCCGCGGCCGCTCGGCCCGCCGCCCGGCCGCGGCGGCGATGCGGTCCCGCATGATCTCGCCGAAGCGCGGGTCGGAGGTGTACTGCGCGATGCCCAGCCCCCGCGCGAACGGCAGCGAGCCCAGGTTGAGGTCCTGCGGCCGCCAGCCGAGCAGGGTCGTGTCGAGCGTGACGACCAGCGCCCGGGCGCCGCAGTCCTCGGCGCGCCGGATCATCGAGTCGACCAGCGGCTCGTCGGTCGACCAGTACAGCTGATACCAGAACGGCGTGTCGCCCATCGCGGCCGCGGTGCGCTCCATCGGGCTGCTGCCCTGGCTGGAGAAGATGTACGGCACGCCGGCCGCCGCCGCGCCCTGCGCGATCCGCACGTCGCTGCCGCGGGTGACGAGCGCCCCGGCGCCGACGGGCGCGAGCAGCAGCGGTGCGCGCAGCGGGGTGCCGAGCACGGCCGTGGACAGGTCCCGGGTGGTGACGCCGTGCAGCATCCGCGGCACGACCCGCCACCGCTCGAACGCCGCCCGGTTGTGCCGCATCGTCGCGCCGCTGCCGGCGCCGCCCGCCACGTACGCCCAGGCCTTCCGCGACATGGCTTTGCGGGCGCGGCGCTCGAGCTCGGCCGCGTCGGTGGGCACGGACGGCACCCGGCCGAGCACCCCGGCGCGGTAGATGGCGTTCTGCCTGATGCGCCCGGGGCCGGGCGCGGGACGGGGTGCCTCGGTGCTCGTCATGGTTGCCCATCATCGGCGACGACCGGCGCCGAAGAAAAGCGGCCCGGCAGGGGTCGCGGGCGGGCCGGGCGGGTAGCTGGCTGCGGGTGACGGCCATCTCGGCGGGTGCCCGGCCGGTGACGGCGTGGTCTCCGCTGCGCGTACGGGCGTTCCGGATGCTCTGGATCGGCACGGCCGCGGCGAACCTCGGGGCCTGGATGCAGATCGTCGGCGCGCAGTGGATGCTCGTCGCCGACATGGGCGGCGAGGCGCTCGTCGCACTGGTCCACACCGCGACGACCCTGCCGGTGCTGCTGCTGGCGATGCCGGCCGGCGCGCTCGCCGACATCGTCAACCGCACCCGGCTGCTCGTCGGCGCGCAGCTGTTCATCGCGGCGGTCGCGGTCAGCATGACGGTGCTCGGCGCGATCGGTGAGCTGGAACCGGGCATGCTGCTGATGGCGACGTTCGCGCTCGGCGCCGGCGCGGCCCTGTCCGCCCCGGCGATCGGCGCGCTCATCCCCGACCTGGTCCCGCGCGCCGAGCTGGTCGAGGCGTCGGCGCTCGGCGCCATCAGCGTCAACGTCGCCCGCGCCGTCGGCCCGGCCATCGCCGGGCTGATCATCGCGGCGACCGGCGCCACCACCGTGTTCGCGTTGAACGCCGCCGCGGCGCTGGGGTTCGCGACGCTGCTGGTGTTCGGCCGGATCGGCCCGAAGGGCGTCGCGGAGGACCGGGAGCACTTCGCCGCGGCGCTGTACGCCGGGGGCCGCTACGTGCGGCACACCCGGGTGGTGGGCCGGATCCTGCTGCGGGCGGTGCTGTTCGTGGTGCCGGCCACCGCGATCTGGGCGCTGCTGCCGCTGTTCGCCGGCCGGGACCTGGGGCTCGGACCCGACGGGTACGGGCTGCTCCTCGGCGCGCTGGGCGTCGGTGCGATCCTCGGCGCGGTGCTGCTGCCCCGGCTGCCCGCCGGCCCGTCGACGAACGGGACGGTCGCCGTGGCGAGCCTCGCGTACGCCGGCACCCTCGTCGCGATGGCCGTGCTGCGTCGGCCGGTGCCGCTGACCGTGTGCATGGTGCCCGCGGGGGTGGCGTGGGTCGCGATCCTCGCCAACGTCAACGCCCAGATCCAGCTGTTCCTGCCCGGCTGGGTCAGGGCCCGCGGCCTGGCGGTCTACCAGGTCTTCGTCATCGGCGGCCAGGCCATCGCGGCCGGCTGCTGGGGGCTGGTCGGGCACCACTTCGGGCTGCGGGCCGCGTTCCTGGCCGCGGCCGGCCTGCTCGTCGCCGGGGTGCTCACGGCGGCCCGCTGGCCGCTGCCGGACACCAGGGGCATCAACCAGAACCCGGCGGTCTACTGGCCGGAGCCGCATCTGGTCATGGAACCCGAACCGGGGGGCGGACCCGTGCTCGTGACCGTCACGTACACCGTGCGCCCGGAACGGCAGGACGCGTTCGTCGCCGCGATGACCCCGATCGGGCAGGCCCGCCGCCGCACAGGTGCCAGCCGCTACCGGCTCTTCCGCGAGGGCGAGGTGCCCGACCGCTTCGTGGAGGCATTCCTGGTGCCGTCCTGGGAGGAGCACATGCGCCAGCACTACGGCCGGCTCACGCTCGACGAGAAGGCACAGGAACGGAGGGCGGTCGCGCTCGCCGAGGGCAGGCCCGTGATCCGGCACATGCTGCCGCTGGGGTTGCAGTAGCGTCGGGCCGTGACGAAGCACCGGCCCGCCGCCCGGGTCATCTGCCTGGACGCCGCGGACCGCGTGTTGCTGCTGCACTGGCGGGACCCGTTCGACGGCCGGCAGCTCTGGGAGCCGCCCGGCGGCGGCATCGAGCCCGGCGAGACGCCCCTGGCGGCGGCGCGGCGGGAGCTGGCCGAGGAGACCGGGCTGGACCCGGCGGCGGTGCAGGACCGGTCGGTGCCGGTCGAGCGGGACGTGTGGTGGAACGGCACGCACTACACCGGGGCCGAGCACTTCTTCGTCGCGCGGTTCGACGGTGACCGGCCGCCGCTGATGCGGACCGGGCTGATGCCCGACGAGCAGGTCAACCTGGACACCCACGCCTGGGTCGGCTGGTCCGAGCTGGCGGCGCTGCCGGACCGCCTGGAGCCGCCGCACCTGCTGGAGGTGCTGGCCGCCCTGATCCCGGACGGCCCGTGGCGGGTGGCCCTCCCCGGGGTGTGACGTCCGGCGTTCAGCCCATCGGGCGAACATTCGTGTTGCGAATTACAAACGATCTAGTGAAACTTTCCGGGTTGTTTTGTTGGTGTTTCGCCTGTTTTATGGCTCATTCGACCAGGGGAATGGCGCAATCAGCCTGGTTTAGATGGCGTTCTCGGCTGTCTCTAAGAGGTCACTGGCAGTACGGTGTTCCTCGGTGAGGTCTTCACTGTCGGCAAAGATGGCTGGCAGGACTCACTGTGTTCAGGAGGAACGCGTGGCTAGCGGTACCGTGAAGTGGTTCAACTCCGAAAAAGGCTTCGGCTTCATCCAGCAGGACGACGGCGGCGCGGACGTCTTCGTGCACTACTCGGCCATCGCGAGCAGCGGCTACCGCGAGCTCGCCGAGGGCCAGAAGGTCGAGTACGACGTCACCCAGGGCCAGAAGGGCCCGCAGGCCGACAACGTTCGCGGCGTCTGACAAACACCTGCTTCGGAAACCGTGCACACGCCGGTGACCGCAGCGCGCGTGCCGTTGACTCGTAGCAGCTGAGCGCGGCCCCGCTGGTTGGACAGAGCGGGCTCGTGCAAGGTCCATGTGAATGGGCCTCGCACGGGCCCGTTTGTCATGTGCTGCTGGTGTACCGCCGGTCATGGCTTATGCGATGCGAGTCACGGCGCCGGAGCGGGCCGGGACCGCGCCGGGGTGCAGGACCGCGGCCAGGGCCTCGACCCCGTCGACCAGCCGCGGACCGGGCCGCACCACGATGCCGTCGGCGTCGATCGCCCACACCTCGGCACCCGGGAACCGCGGTGCCACCAGCCGCGCCTGCTCCGCGGCGCCGTCGAGGTGGAAGCCGCACGGCGACACCACGACCACGTCCGGGCGCGCCCCGGCCAACGCCGGCCACGTCGTCGCGAGGGACCGTGCCCCCGGATGCGCGGCCACCGGGTCGCCGCCGGCCGCGGTCACCAGGTCCGGCACCCAGTGCCCAGCGGTGAACGGCGGGTCGACCCACTCGACCACCAGCACCCGCCGCCGGGGCAGGCCGCGGACCGCCGCCGCCACCGCGTCCAGCCGCGCCCGCAGCCCGGCGACCAGCCGCTGCGCCCGATCGGGCACCCCGGCCCGCGCGCCGACCTCGACGAACGTGCCGAGCACCTCGTCGAGGGAGTGCGGGTCGAGCGACAGCACGTCCGCCCGGCACCCGAGATGCTCCAGGGCGTCCTCGACGTGACCGGACGGCAGCGCGCACACCCGGCACAGGTCCTGGGTCAGGATCAGCTCCGGGTCGAGCCCGGCGAGCGCACCGGCGTGCAGCGTGTACAGGTCGGCACCGGCGGCGAACTGCCCCCGCACGTAGGCGTCGATCTCGCCCGGCGCCATCCCGCGGGTGTCCCGGCCGCCGACGACCACGGTCTTGTCCTGCCGCGCCGACGGCGGCTCGTCACACTCGAACGTCACGCCGACCAGGTCGCCGCCGAGCCCCAGCGCGTAGACGATCTCCGTGGCGGACGGCAGCAACGACACCAGACGCATGCCCCAACCCTAGGCGGTCCACCAGGACCATCCGGTGACGTCGACGGCGATCAGCCGCCCCCGCAACTGGAATCGCGGATACCGCTCCTCCAGCAGCGCCACCGCCGCACGTCCCTCGGAGCCGGCCGGGTCGACGTCCCGGGGCGTACCGTCGGCGCGGACCCACCACAGCGTGTCCCAGTCGTCGTCGTAGTGGTCGACGAGGACGCTGGCGTGCGGGTTGGCGTCGAGGTTGGCGAGGCGGCGCAGGTTGGTGTGGCGCTTGGGTTTGGCATCGACACCGTGGTAGATCGTGCCACCGTGCAGGGCGAACACGATCGGGACGAGATGTGGCCGGCCGTCCGGCGTCGCGGTGGCCAGGCGGGCCACCGGCGACGCCGCGAACCGGGCACGGGCCTCGGCCTCGGTCACCCGCCCTCGCCGGCGAAGTCGGCGATCGCGGCCTCCCAGCGCTCCAGCGCCCGCTCCACCGGCCCTTGGGCCGCGGACGGCAGCCAGCGGCTCGCACGCTGTACCCCGGCGTCGTGGAGGCGCTGCAGCGCGGCAGGGTCGGCAGGGGCGCTGAGCACCTGCACGTCGATCGGGCGGTCGGCACGGGCGCGCAGCTCCGCGATGCGGGGGAAGATGCTCTCGTCGTAGTTCGGGAACCACGCGGTGCCGAACGTCAGGACCCGGTCCAGGACGCCGGGGCCGGTGCCACCGACGAGGATCGGCGGGTGCGGGCGCTGGACCGGCTTCGGGTATGACCAGATGCGGTCGAACGACACGTGCTCGCCGTGGTATGTGGCCTCATCGTCGCGCCAGATCGCCCGCATCGCCTCGATCCGCTCCCGCATGACGCGCATGCGGATCCGGGGGTCGGTGCCGTGGTTGCGCATCTCCTCGCGGTTCCACCCGGCGCCGACGCCGAACTCGAACCGGCCGCCGGACAGGTGGTCGATGGACGCGACCTCCTTGGCGGTGATGATCGGGTCGCGTTCGATGACGAGGCAGATGCCGCTGCCGACCCGCAGCCGGCTCGTCGCCGCGGCGGCCGCGGTCAGCGCGACGAACAGGTCGTAGGTGTGCCAGTACCGGCGCGGCAGCTGCGTGCTGCCGTCGCCGTACGGCGTGTCGCGGCTCGCCGGGATGTGCGTGTGCTCGGCGAAGAACAGCGCGCTCTGCCCGCGTTCCTCGACCAGCCGGGCGATCGGCCCTGGGCCCATCGCATCGTGGGTGGGGAAGTATCCGACTCCGAAATCCATTCCCCCTGCCTACACCGTTCAGGGGTGACGGGTGCCCTTGACCCGGGATGCGAGGCGGCGCAACTTCTCCTGGTTGGCGGGCTTCGCGAGCTCCCTGCGGCCCTGCTCGACGACCCGGCGCCCGGCCGGACTGTTGAGGAAGCGCATGACCTTCTGCATGATCGTTGGCATACCCTGCTGATACCCCGCTTGAGGTGGCGCCGAACCTGCGGGAGGTGATCGCTCGGGCGCCGGGTTTCACCCGGTGACACTTCACCGCAACGCCGCCCGGCATTCACCCTGCGTGGCCGGATCAATGCGATAGCCTCGTCGTGGATGTGGGCCCGCCCGGCCGTCATCGCATCCGACTTCGGCGCGGGACCTGGATGTCCCGCGCACAACTCCCCCCGGCAAGGTTCGCGGACCTGGTGCTGCGCAATGCAGGCCAGGCCGTGGTTCGCGCGCGACGGAGAGGGACGCGGTGACGCAACTCGGGCAGGACCGGGCGGGGCCGGTGGTGCCTCCACAACGGCCGCAGCCACCATCGCGGTTGCGGCCTTGGCAACGGTCCAAGGCCAGGCACGGCCGGCGGCCGGCGACCCTCGGGCAGCTGTATGCCGGACGGGACAACGGCATCGGCGCGATCCGGCTCGGCCTGGCGGTGGTCGTGGTGTTCACGCACGGCACGTCGCTCGGCTTCGGCTGGGAAGACCTGGGCGAGTCGCTGTTCCGCAACCAGACCAACACCGGCACCCTCGCCGTGTTCGGCTTCTTCGTGCTGTCCGGGATGCTGATCACCCGCAGCGCGGCGCGCACGTCGCTCGGCCGGTTCGCGTGGCACCGGATGCTGCGGATCCTGCCCGGGCTGTGGGTGTGCCTGCTGGTGACCGCGTTCGCCGTCGCGCCCCTCGTCGCGCTGCGCCAGTGGGGGACCCTGGACGGGTTCTGGTCCGGGCCGAAGGGGCCGCTGCAGTACGTGACCGGCAACTGGTTCACCGGGGTCCGCCAGTACGGCATCCACGACCTCTTCGCGTCCACCCCCTGGGGGCTGCAGTCCGGCGGCAGCGTCTTCGACGGGGCGCTGTGGTCCCTGGTTTACGAGATGCTGTGCTACTGCGTCGCCGGCGCGCTCGCGGTGACCGCGGTGCTGCGCCGCCGCAAGTGGCTGGTCGGGTGCCTGGTGGCCGCGCTGTACGGCGTCGTCGTCGTCGACCAGATCCAGGGCCGGCCGCTGCTGGGCCCGCCGACCCCGCACTACGGCTCCGTGCACCTGCCGCTGCTGGGCGAGATCTCGTTCCACTGGCTCATGTACCTGGGGCTGCTGTTCCTGGGCGGGGCGATGCTGGAGCTGTACCGGGACCGGATCGTCATCCACGACGGCGCCGGGTTCGCCTGCCTCGCGGCCCTGATCACGTCGCTGCTGTGCGGCGGGTTCTTCGTGGTCGGTTTCCCGGCGCTGGTGTACGTGCTGGCGTGGGCGGCCGTGCGGATGCCGCGGGCGCTGCGCTGGATCGGCCGGCGCAACGACTACTCCTACGGCGTCTACATCTACGGGTTCATCGGCCAGCAGGTGTTCGCGAGTCTCGGCTGGAGCCGGTGGGGCTACCTGCCCTACATCGCCATGTCCCTCGCCGCCGCGTTCGCGGCCGCCGCGCTGTCCTGGCACCTGGTCGAGCGGCACGCCCTGGCGTGGAAGGACTGGACGCCGCGCCGCTGGCGCAAGCCCACGGCGAAGGTGCCGGCGCAGGCGCCCCGCCCGGCGGACGAACCTATCCTGGCGGCAGGCCGAAGAAACTGACCAGGCCGGCGGTGCGCAGGGTCTGCAGGAGCGCCGCCGACAGGTTCTCCAGGACCAGCCGCGACCCGGCCCGCTCGGCCTGCTTGTGCGCGGAGACCAGGGCGCCGATACCGCTGGAGTCGACGAACGTCACCAGCCGCAGGTCGAGGTACAGCGCGGCCGGTGGCCGCTGCAGCGCCCGTTCGACGCAGGCCTGGAAGCGGTCGGCGGCGGCATAGTCGAGGTCGCCTCGCGCGACGATGACGGTGCCGCCACCGATGCGTCCTTGCACATGCAGGTTCAAGTCCACCGAAACCGTCCCAACGTCCGATCGGTGGAACACTATCCGCCCTGTTCACCGGCAGTTCATTGTCATCAGGCAAGCGCCCGTCGCGGCGCTGAGGAGGCAGCTACCTCGGCCTGTTGGCAGACTGTCAAGAGGCGTAGAGTGCCGTCGTGGAGGGAAGCCCGTCGATGGCATATCCGCCGTCACCGTGGTCGCTGCGGGGGCGGATGCACGTGTCCGTCTGGGCCGTGCCGGTCGCCGACGTGCCGGCGCTGCCGGCGGCGCTGTCCGGCGCGGTCCGGGTGGTGCGGTTGTTCGGCCGCGCGTTCATCGGCACTGCGTGGGTCGACTACCAGCCCGGCGGCGACCTGAGCTACCACGAGCTGCTGGCGGCGGTGCTGACCCGGGCCGGGTGGCGGCCGCGGGTCACCATCACACACATCTGGGTCGACAGCGTCGCGTCCCGCGACGGCGGCCGGGCGCTCTGGGGCATCCCGAAGGACCTCGCCGTCTTTGCTGAGGGTGCGGCGGCTGCCTCGACCGCTGACGGGCCTGTCGCGTCGGCGGCCCTGCCGCGCGGCAACGGCATTCCGCCGCGGCTGCCGGTCGGGTTCAACGTCGTGCAGGACCTCGCGGGGCGGCCGTGCACGACTCCCGTCCGGTCCACCGCGCGCTACGGCCTCGCGAGGGTGGCGTGGACGATCGCGCCGGACGGGCCGCTGCGGTTCCTCGCCGGGAAGCGTCCCCTGCTGTCGTTCGTGGCCGCAGGGTTCACGATGCGCTTCGGCACCGCTCAGCGTGTGTAGTCGGCTTCGTTGAGGCGAGCGGTGCGTGCTGCGTACTCGCCGGCCAGGCCGGGCCAGTTGGTGACGACCCGGCCGCCGCCGGTGCGATACCAGCTGTCGCAGCCTGCCCACACGCTGGCGCCGAGCCGCCGCCGCATCTCCGCGTCGAACGCCGCGGCCACGTCCGCACGCACCTCGACCGTGCGCTGTGTTTGCAGCAGCTGCACGGCCTGCACGATGTAGCGGGCCTGCGCCTCGTGGAAGTACACCACCGACGTGTTGCCGGTGTTGGTGTTCGGCCCGTACATGAGGAACATGTTGGGGAAGCCGGGCACCGTGATGCCGAGGTGGGCGAAGGCGCCGTCGCGCCACTCGTCGTGCAGCGCGCGGCCGTCCCGCCCGGTGATCCGCACCGGCGCCAGGAACTCGGTGGCGGCGAAGCCGGTACCGTAGACGATGACGTCGCACGCATGGCTTTCGCCGTCGGCGGTGCGGATGCCCTGTGCTGTCAACCGTTCGATGTCCGCGGTCACGAGCGCGACGTCGGGCCGGCGCAACGTCCTGAACCAGTCTCCGGTGAACAGCACCCGCTTGCAGCCCATCGCGTAGTCCGGCGTGACGGTCTTCCGCATGCGCCGCGCCTGGACGAACCGCTGCCCGCTGGACAGCGCCCACACCGCGAACCTGGCCGGCCGGCTGCCGGTCACCGCCTTGCCGGTCACCACCGTCAGCAGCCACGTGCCGGCCCGCGCCGCCCGCATCACGGCCGGCACCCGGCGGTTGAGCCTTTGGCGCCAGGCCTTGTACTGCCGGTTCGGCTTCGGCAACGTCCACGGCGCCGAGCGCTGGAAGACGGTGACGCGCGCGGCCCGGCCGGCGATCGCGGGCACCAGCTGGATCGCGCTCGCCCCGGTGCCGATGACTCCGACGCGTCGTCCGGTCACGTCGAGGCCGGGATCCCAGCGCGCGGTGTGCATCGCGGGACCGGTGAAATCCTCGTGCCCTGGCAGCACCGGGATCACCGGCCGCGACAGCTGCCCCATCGCCGGCACCAGCACGTCGAACAGCGCCGTGGTGCCGTCCTTGAACGCCACCCGCCACGCCTCGCCGGTCCAGTCCGCGGCGACCACGTCGACGCCGAGCCTGAGATTTTCCGCGAGGCCGAAGTCGCGCACACACTTCTGCAGGTACGCCAGGATCTCCGGCTGCGGCGGGAACCGTTGCGACCAGTCGGGATTGAGGGCGAACGAGTACGAGTACAGCGGCGCCGGGATGTCGCACGTGCAGCCCGGGTAGACGTTGTCCCGCCAGACGCCGCCGACGCCGTCCGCCTTGTCGAAGATGACGACGTCGCGGAAACCGGCCTGGCGCAACAGGTGCGCCGCGGCGATGCCACCGAAACCGGCGCCGACGACCGCGATCCTCACGGCCGCGTCCCGGTCACTCCGAGCGTCCTGAACACCCGCTCGACGAGGGTGATGAGCATCGTCGACAGCAGGATGTGCACCTGCGCTCGGTTGAGCGTCCGGTGTTCCAGCCACTCCCGCGCGGTTGCCTTCGCCAGGCCGCAGTACGCCCGTACCATGGCCCGCAGCTCATCACGGTGCTCCTGCTCGCCGTCCAGGCCGACCGCGACGAGGATGCTGTCCGCGGCGATGTCGTCGGCCTCCTTGAGGACCCGCTCGATGTCCTCGTCCCGGCCCACGCCGCCACCGTCGACGGCGGCCAGCCACGACCTGCTGTGCCGCGACACCACGTCGAGAAACCAGGTGACGCTGGCGTCGACCCGGGTCGCGAGGTCACCCTCCGGGAGCTGCTCCACGGCCACCGCCGGGATCGTGACGAGCACCCGCACCGCCTCGATGAACAGCCCTCGTTTGGTGCCGAAGTAGTGGTTGATGAGGCCGCGCGCCACCCCGGCGGCCTCGGCGATGTCCGTCGTGGACACCGTGGCATACGGCCGCTCCCCGAACAGCCGCACCGCGACGGCGAGAATCTGCTCGCGCCGGACGTCGGGCTCCAGCCGCCGCCCACGCTCGCCACTCATCCCCATGGCAGCCACCGTGCCCTGTTGTTGGCGGGGTGTCAACAAGTACCGTGAGCGGGTGACCGCGTTGTCGCACCACCGCTCGGGCTCCGGCGACCCGCTCGTGCTGATCCATGGCATCGGCAGCCGCTGGCAGCTGTGGCAGCCGATCCTGCCCTTGTTGGCGGCCCGATTCGACGTCGTCGCGCTCGACCTGCCCGGGTTTGGCGGTTCTGCTGGTTTGTCGCGCTTTTCGGGCGGCTCGGCCGCGGACGTGGGTGCCTTTGCCGACGCCGTCACCGACTTCGCCGCCGAGATCTTCCCGTCGTTTCACGTCGCTGGCAGCTCTCTCGGTGGGGGCGTGGCGCTCGAACTCGGCCGCCGCGGGGTGGCTCGGTCGGTGACGGCGTTCGCCCCGATCGGTTTCTGGGGGCCGTTGTCGCGGCGCTGGTGTCAGGCGTCGGTGAGCGGCGCCCGGCTCCTTGGGCGGCTCGCCCGCCCGGCATTGCCGGCACTTGCCGCCACGGCGCCAGGGCGGATCGCGCTGTTCAGCTTGTTCTTCGGTCACCCTGCCCGGCTCGACCCGGCCGCGTGCGTCGCGGACGTGGACGCGCTCGTGGCTGCCCCGGGCTTCCGGGCCGCGCGGGCCGCCTTTGCTGGCCACCGCTTCGGCGAACCTGGCCGGTTGGCATCGATTCCGGTCACGGTCGCCTGGGGCAGCCGCGACGCGATTCTGCCCGCGTTCCAGGCCCGCCGCGCTGCTGTGGCCTTGCCGTCCGCCCGGCACGTCCGGCTTGCGGGCTGCGGCCACCTGCCGTTCTCCGACGCACCGGACACCTGCGCGTCGCTGATCCGCACCACTGCCGCCGCCTGACCACGGGCGCGTTCATCCTGCGTGGCGCGCGTAGGGTGCGGCGTTGGTCACGCGCCGTCATGGCGCTGGACGTGGGGATGTGCACGGTCGAGAATGGAGGGGCAGCGCCTACCGGGGGGAGGCGGCACGTGCCGAGACCGTATTTCTCTTTGGACGCACCAGATTCCGGCCCACCAGCGCCGTTCGAGGCGATCGACTGGGACGCACGGTTCGCGGCCGCCATGGCTGAGCACGAGCGGCGGCGCGAGGAGCGGGCGCGGGTTCGCGCGGAGTTCGCGGAGGCCCGCAAGCACGGCCTGGCGGCCCGCCACGCGGCGAAACTGGCGCGGGTGCGCTCGACCAGGGCGTTGGCGGAGTCAGACCGCCCCACGGCCGGCGCGATGTCGGAGCCGGGCTGTCTCATGGCGGGCACGATGTCGGAGCCTGGCCGTCTCCTGGCGGGCGCGAAGTCGGAGTCAGACCGCCCCACGGCCGGCGCGATGTCGGAGCCAGGCTGTCCCACGGCCGCGCCGACGGTCAACGCCGGTCCCGCCTCACCCAGCCCAGCACTCCCGCGCTCAGCACCCCAGCGTCCAGGACCTCAGTCTCCAGCGGCCGCCTTGCCGGCTCCGGTGGCCGCGCAAGACGGCGCCGAGACCGGTGACCTGGTTGCCGCGCCGGTTGGTCGAGCCCCTACGCCTGCCTGCCCGGCGCTCGGACATCCAACGGTCGAGCCGCCGGGGGTTGCGGCGGAGCCGTGCGCGCTGGTCGAGCCGTCGGCGGGTGCCGAGTCGAGGGTTGTGGCCACCACATCCTGTCGCAGCGGCGGTGTGCGAATCCGGCGACATCATCGAGGGCGCCAGTTCTGCACGCTGGCACTCTTTGGTGTTGGCCGCAGGAGGTTCCATCCGCGGTGTGGACACACTTGCCGGGACCCGATTGCGGCGCGCCGTGGAGTCGGACGCCTGCCGTCCGCCGCCCTGCCGTCTGCCGCTCTGCCGGCGGTGGTGGCGCGTCCTCCGCCGGGATCGCTCCCGTTTGATTCTCGGCTGCCCGCCAGGACGTAGCCGCCTCGCCGTCTGTCCGCGGCGTGGCGCGGCCGTTGCCTGCTGCTCGGCGTGGTTCGGCTCGGTGCCCGCTGCCTGGGTCCGCCGCCTCCAGCCGGACTTGTGGCGGGCGCATCGCTTCATCGGTAAAGCGCACCCGACCGAGGCTCGTTGACGGGTTCGCTTTGCAGGCGGGGTGGCCGCTGTCAGTGCCAGTGATGTTGGCGGCATTGCGGTGCCGTCCAGCTGTCGCACTGCCGTCCGGCCACCGGCGCGCCCGGCACTGCCACTCCGTCCACCCCGTCGGCGAATCCGCAAGTGGACACCGAGTGCAACAGCGGCAGCGACCCCGGTGACCGGGCCGGTGGACACGGCGATCGTCGCGGGGCTCACCGTGGAGCCGACGCCCGGCGACCGCCGCGGAGGTCGCCGGGCAGGCGCTGCCGACGACCGGCGACGGCGGGTTCCTGCCCGTGCTGCTGCTGTGGGCACGGCGCTGCTGCTGACCGCCTCCGCCGTGCTCGCCGTCCTGTCTAGGGCCCGCTGCCGGCGCGCTCGTCGTCCTGCCTAGGTCCCGGCGCCGGTGGGCTCGTCGTCCTGTCTAGGGCCTGCCGCCGGCGCGAATAGGGAACCGCTCCCGATGTCGGTGCGGCCGCTGGCGGCGAGGCTTGCGTCATCGCCGCCGGCACCGTGCCGGGGGCAGTGGACAAGGAGCACGACAGTGCATCGTTTTCTCATCGAACGCCAGATCGAAGGTGCCGCCGACCTCACGCCGGCGCAGCTGGCCGAGATTGCCAAGACCTCCAACGCGGCCGTTGCGTCGTTGGGTGTGCCGTACACCTGGGTGACCAGCTACGTCGCCGGCGACAAGATCTACTGCGTGCACGAGACCGAGGACGCGGAGACCATCCGGGAGCACGCCCGCCGCGGCGGGTTCCCGGCCGACGTGGTGTCGGTGGTCGCCAACGAGTTCGGCCCCCAGACGGCGGCGGCGACGGCCTGATGGAGGGATCGGCGGTCGCCGGGTCTTCCGGGCCCGGCGGCGCCGCTCCTACAGTCACCCTCATGGACCTGTACGAACGCGACGGCGAGCTCGCCGCGCTGTCGCGCGCGGTGGCCGCGGCCGTCGGTGGCAGCGGCGCCGGGGTCGCGGTCGTCGGCGAGGCCGGGGCCGGCAAGTCGGCGCTGGTCGAGGTCGCCTGCGCGGCGGCGACCGGCCTGCGCGTGCTGCGCGGCGGCTGTGACCCGCTCGTCGCGCCGCGGCCGCTCGGACCGTTCCGGGACGTGATCCCCGGGCTGCGCCCGGCCGACCTGCAGGACGCGGCGGCGGCGTGCGAGGCCGCCTACGAGGCCCTGCGCGCCGAGCCGGCGGTGCTGGTCGTCGAGGACGCGCACTGGATCGACGGCGCGTCGGTCGAGGTGCTGCGCTTCCTGGTGCGCCGGCTCGAGGTCCTGCCGTGCGCGCTCATCGTCACGTACCGCGACGACGAGATCGGCGCCCAGCACCAGCTGCGGCCACTGCTGGGCGACTTCGCCAAGCTCGACGGCCTCACCACGCTGCGGCTGAACCCGCTCACCGTCGACGGCGTGGCGATGCTGCTGCGGGGCAGCGCGCTGGACGCCGCGCAGGTGCACCCGCTGACCGGCGGCAACCCGTTCTTCGTCGCGGAGGTCGCGAAGGAGCCCGGGCGGCCGCTGCCCGCCACGGTCCGCGACGCCGTGCTGGCCCGCACCGCCGGGATCGCACCCGGAGACCTCGAGGTCCTGCAGCTCGCGGCCACCGCCCCGGACCGGCTCGCCGACCGGGTGCTGCCCACGCTCGGCGTGGACCTGCCGACGCTGCGCCGGCTGCACGACACCGGGCTGCTGCTGCGCGACCGGCAGGGCCTGGTGTTCCGCCACGAGCTGGCCCGGCTCGCGCTGGAGAGCACCGTCCCGGCCGGCGGCGCGGCGCGCCTGCACGCGCGGCTGCTGGAGGCCCTCGAACGCCTCGAACCGCGGGACCCGGCGGTGCTCACCCACCACGCGGTCGCCGCCGCCGACGCGCCCCGCGCGGCCCGCTACGCGCAGGACGCGGCCCTCGAGGCGGCCCGCGCCGGCGACCACACCGACGCGGCGGCGTTCCTGGAGATCGCGGCGGCCAGCCTGCACGGCGCCCCGCCCGGCGAGCGCGCCCGGGTGCTGACCCGGCTCGCGTACGAGCAGTACATGACGAGCCGCCTCGACCAGGCGATCGGCAGTGTCAGCGCGACCTTCCCGCTCTGGCACGCGGCCGGGGACCGCGCGGGGCTCGCCGCGGCGCACGAGTCGTGCGCCCTGTTCGAGTACTACAGCGGCCGCCGCCGGCAGGCCGAGCAGCACGCGGACCGGGCCACGGCCGCCCTGCCGGAGCGGACCGGCCCGCAGTACGGCGGCGCGCTCGTCACGAAGGGCTACCTGGCGTACCACAAGAGCGAACAGGACGTCGCGGGGCGGCTGTGCGCCGACGCCACCCGCATTGCCGAGGCCACCGGTGACACGGCCCTGGCGCTGCGCAGCGCCGTCGTGCGGACGGAGATCGGCCTCGGGCTCGGCGTGCCCGGCGCCCGCGCGCAGCTGCTCACCCTGATCGAGGACGCCAAGGCCCACGGCCTCGACGAGGTCGCCTCGAGCGGCTACTCGAACCTCAGCTACCTCGACGTCGAGCAGCGCCGCCTGCGCGACGCCGAACACGTCCTGGAACAGTCCCTCGCGTTCACCGTCGCCCGCGACATCCCGATCTGCAACCACTGGCAGACCGCCGTCCGGGCCCGCCTGCGGTTCCTCGACGGGCGGTGGGGCGCCGCCGCCGAGGACGCCACCGACGTGCTGGGCCGGGCCGGCATGCCCCTGGCCACGCTGTGGCCGCACCTGATCAGCGGGCTGCTGCCGCTGCGCCGCGACGGCGCCGCGAACGAGCACCTCGAGGCCGCCTGGGCCGTCGCCGAACGCCTCGACGAGCCGCTGCGCCGGCTGCCGGTGCTCGCCGCGCTCGCCGAACGCGTGTGGCTGACCGGCGAACCCGACCCGCGGGTGACCGCGGACACCGTCGCGGGGGCGGCCGAGTCCCCGGCGCTGGCCTGGGCGGCCGGGGACCTCGCCGTGTGGCTGCGCCGGCTCGGCGTCGACGTCGACCCGGGTCCCGTCGCCGAGCCGCACCGGCTCACGCTGACCGGCCGGCACCACGAGGCGGCCGCCTGGTGGCGCCGCGCGGGCGCGCCGTTCGACGAGGCCCTCGCCCTCGCCGACGCCCCCGACGTCGACGACCAGGTGGGGGCGATCGAACGCCTCGACCTGCTCGGTGCCACCGCCGTGTCCGACCGGCTCCGGCGGGAGCTGCGCCGCCGCGGCGTCGCCCAGCTGCCGCAGCGGCCCAGGGCCGTCACCCGCGCCAACCCCGCCGGGCTCACCAACCGGCAACTGGACGTGGCCAAGCTCGTCGCCCGCGGGCTCACCAACGCCGAGATCGCCGGCAAGCTGTTCATCTCCGTCAAGACCGCGGATCACCATGTCTCGGCGGTACTGACGAAGCTCGGCCTCGCCAACCGTCGGGCCGTCGTCGTCCAGGCCGAGGAGCTCAAACTCTCCTGATGGGGCGGTAACGGGCGTGCGGGGTGGCGCCGGCCGCCGTAAGGTCCTCACCTCATGGGCAACATCGTCGAAGGTCTCGTACCGGCACGGCTGGGCACCGGGTTCCGGTGGCTGCTGGCGTCGTCGTGGACGAGCAACCTCGGCGACGGCATCGCGGTCGCCGCCGGGCCGCTGCTCGTGGCGTCGCTCACCGGCAACGCGTTCCTGGTGTCCCTCGCCGCGCTGCTGCGGTGGGCGCCGCCACTGGTGTTCGGCCTATATGCGGGGGTGCTGTCCGACCGGCTCGACCGGCGGCGGATCGTCATGGCGGCCGACGGGTTCCGCGCCGTCGTACTCGTCGCGCTGGTCGCCCTGATGGTCACCGACCGGCTGACGGTGGCCCTCGCCCTCGCCGCGCTGGGGCTGCTGACGACGGCGGAGGTGTTCGCCGACAACGCCGCCGCGACCCTCACGCCGATGCTGGTGCACCGCGACGACCTGGCGATCGCCAACGCCCGCATCACCGCCGGGTTCCTCACCGTCAACCAGCTCGTCGGTCCCCCGATCGGCGCGGCGCTGTTCGCGGCCGGGCTGGCGTGGCCGTTCGTCGCCGAGGCGGTCCTGGTCGGCGCCGGGGTGCTGCTGGTGACCCGGCTCGTCCTGCCGAAACAGGAGACGCCGGCGGCGCAGACGCGCACTGGGGCGTGGCACGCGGTCCTCGAGGGGCTGCGCTGGACGGTGCGGCACCCCGCCGTGCGGACCCTGTCGCTGACGATCCTCATCTTCAACGTCACGTTCGGCGCCGCCTGGTCGGTCCTGGTGCTGTACGCGTCGCAGCGCCTCGGCCTGGGCGCCGTGGGGTTCGGCCTGCTCAGCACCGTGTCCGCCGTCGGCGGCCTGCTCGGCACCGGCATGTACGGCTGGCTGACCTGCAGGGTGAGCCTCGGCAACGTGATGCGGGCCGGTCTGATCATCGAGACCCTCACGCACCTCGCGCTCGCCGTCACCACGTCGGCGTGGGTCGCCTCGGCCATCTTCTTCGTCTTCGGCGCGCACGCGTTCATCTGGGGCACCACGTCGATCACCGTGCGGCAACGGGCGGTGCCGACCCATCTGCAGGGCCGCGTCGGCAGCGTCAACACGATCAGCGTCTTCGGTGGCCTGGTCGTGGGGTCGGTGATCGGCGGTGTCCTGGCGACCCGGGTCGGCGTGACGGCACCGTTCTGGTTCGCCTTCGCCGGCTCCGCCGTCTTCGTGGCGCTGCTGTGGCGGGAGCTGACCCGCATCGCCCACGCCGACGAGCAGCACGACCCGGCCACGGCCTGACGTCACGCGGATACCGGTGCGGCGCCGCCCCCACGGCCGCGCGGCGGATTGATAACCTCGAACGCATTCGAGCAGGACGGGGGGCACGGATGCCCACAGACGAGAGCTACGTCGACCCGGCGGAGATGACGGCGTTCGTGAACAGGACCCACGCTGTCGCGGACCGGTTCGAGCACCTGCAGGGCAGCGGCGCCGGCACCGAGGTGGGCCGGATGGCGTTCGGGCTGCTGCCGGCCTCGTTCCAGTTGTGGGACGTCTACCAGCAGGTGGCCGAGGCGTGCCGGACCGGGCTGTCGGACGGGTTCGCCGCGTTCGAGGACGTCGCCGCCGGCGTCGCGGACGAGCGCGACGCGTATGAGGCGAACGAGCTGGCCAACCTGGATCTCTTCAAGCCGCGGGAGGTGTGATGAGCGCCGTCGCGCTGGAGCGCAACAAGACCTACTTCGAGCAGCTGGTCGCGTGGTGCCCGGAGCCGTTCAAGGGGCTGACCCAGGCGGTGCTGTGGCCGTTCGAGCAGCTGCTGGAGCTGGTCGCCGGCGAGCCCGACGACCTGATCGAAGCGGCCCGCCAGGCGGCCATGACCGGCGACCGGGTGCGCGAGGCGGCCGGGCAGCACCGCCAGAACGTGGCGCTGCTGACCCCGCACTGGCGCGGACCCGCGTGCGACGCGTTCAAGGGTCCGATGGAGGAGTTCGCGTGCGCCGTCGAGGACCTCGCCGACGGCTTCAAGCAGCTGGCGGAGATCCTCGTCGAGGCGGCGAACGCGTCCGTCGAGGCGTTCAACCTGCTCTGCGAGATCATCTTCGAGTTCATCCTGTGGTATGTCGCCGAGCTGATCATCGCCGCCGTCGCGGCCGCCGTGTCGTTCGGCGCCAGCGCGGTCGCGTTCGCGGTGCGGGCGGTGGCCCGGCTAGCCGCCACGCTCGGGCGCATGTGGCGGGTGATCGGCCGGTTCGCCACCGTCCTCGGCCGGCTCGCCACCCGCATCGGCAAGGTGGCCGAGCTGCTGATGAAGTACGCGTCGAAGATGAAGCAGCTCTTCGCCATGAAGCGGCAGTTCTCCCCGTTCAAGAAGGCGATGTATTCCAGAGCCGGGCTCAACTTCCAGATGGAGAAGTTCCTCTGGTCGCTGCCGGGGAAGCTGGCCATCAACGTCGCCTCGCCGATCAACATCCCCGGCCTGGGCGGCGCCTCGCTCGACGCCGTCGTGGGGTACAACGACCTCAAGGACGGCCACAAGGACCGCAACTACGTCCACGACGGCACCTACAAGGACGTCACCGGCAAGTACTTCAGACCGATTCAGGACCTGATCGACCTGGTGGGGATATGAGCAGCAGGGAGTATCCGTCGCTGGACCGGCTGGAGGCGCTGGTCCAGGGCCTCGACGCGATGGGCCGCGACCTCGGCGACCGCCTCGGCGCGCTCGCCGGGCAGAGCGCCGAGGGCGTCAGCGACTCCGGGCTGGTCCTCGTCCGGGCGTCCGCCGACGGCGCGATCACCGACGTGCGCATCGACCCGCGCGCCATGCGGGCCGGGTCGCAGGACCTGGCCGAGGAGTTCCTGCAGGCCGCCACCCGGGCCCAGGAGCAGGCCGCGGAGCTGTCCAAGGAGGCGGTGCGGGCGCTGCTCGACCCGATCCCCGGCGCCGCCGACCGGCGCGACCCGGCCGACCGGCGCGACGCGGGGTGGTATCCGGATGAACCTTGACCCTGACGTCCTCCAGGTCTACGCGGCGCCGTTGGCTGAGCTCGCGCCGGGGGAGCGGGTCCTCGCCGCCGTCGTGACCAACGCGCCGATGGGCCTCGACCCGCCGTTGCCGCCCGACGGCGGGGACCACCCGGCGACCGCCGGGTCCGCCGCCGGGTCCGTCGCCGCGACGATCCTGTCCCCGCCGAAGCCCGGTCAGGGGTTCTTCTGGTGGCTGCTGTTCGGCCGCTCGGCCGCCGGCGCGCCCACCTCCACGGCCGCCGCGTCCCGCCGCGCCTGCCTCGGGCACCACCCGCTGATGCTGGTCGTCACCGACACACGGCTGCGCCTGTACGAGCCGCGCGACGGCGCGTACTTCGTCGACGACGCGGGCAACGCCGCCAAGCCCGCGACCGAACGCCTGCTGCCGCTGTGGGACACGCCGCGCTCCGCCGTCCGCTCCGCCCGGGTCGGCTGGCACCGCCTGCACCGCAACCGGCTGACGATCGAGTTCACCGACGGGTCGTGGGCGTCGTTCGCCAGCCTGTTCCAGATGGGACGCCGCAAGGCCAGCACGATCGTGGCCGCCCTCAACGGTTGAGGCGGCGGCCCGACCCGGTGCGCGCCCGGCGCCGTCAGCCGGCGGCCGCCACGAGCAGGCGGGCCGCGACGGCGGCGCCATCCGTGCTGACCTCCCACGCCGTCGCGCCGGCCCGCTCCTCGACGGCCGGGAGCAGGGCCTCGTGCAGGGCCGCGGCCAGGGTGCCGGTGCTCAGCACGCCGGGCGGCACCGACGTACCGATGCCGAGCGTCGCGACCCGAGCGGCCCAATAGAACTGGTCGCTGAAGATGGGGACCACCACCTGCGGCACCCCGGCGCGAGCGGCGGCCACGGTCGTGCCCGCGCCGCCGTGGTGCACGGCGACCGCGACCCTCGGGAACAGCGCCTGCTGGTTGACGTCACCGACCGCGATGCAGTCGGCGCCGTCGTCGACCGGGCCGAGCTCGGCCCAGCCCTGGGACAGCACGACCCGCCGGCCCGCGGCCCGCGCCGCGTCGATGAGGATGCGGCCGGTGTCCGGGGGCATCGGCATGCTGCCGAAGCCGACGTACACGGGCGGGTCACCGCCGTCGAGGAACGCCTGCAGTGGTGGCGGCAACGGATCCGGGTCCGGCAGGAGCCACGCGCCGGTCTGCGTGACGTCCATGCCCGGGGTGGCCGGCGCCGGCCCGAGCGTGGCGTCGGCGGCGAGCCAGGGACGGTCGGTCAGGTTGTGCCGCAGCACGTCGTCGATCCCGGCCAGGCCCAGCCGCGCCCGGTTGTGGTTGACCCGTTCCAGCGCCCTGGCGTTCCAGGCGGCACGGGTGTCGCTCCACCGCCGCTCGTTGCCGGCGCGGCTGCCCGGCTCCCACGCCTGACCGGGCGCGGGCGGCGGCGCGTGCTCCGGCGACGGCAGCGCCACCGGCGCGTAGAGGGCATTGACGTACGGCACGCCCTCCCGCTCCGCGATCGACCGGGCCGCGTACTGGTGGGCGTTCGCACCGAGGACGACGTCGCACCCCTTGACGGCCGTGTCGAGCGTGTCGAACTGGTCCGTGATGAGATCGGGCACCGGCACGGGCGCGGCGCCGGGCCGGGGTGCGCGCATCGGCACGCCCATCGGCACCGCGTCGAACCCGTGGCCGCCGACCCAGTCCAGGAAGTTCGGCGGCACGCACAACCGGACCTCGTGCCCCAGCCCGCGGACCTGCACGGCGAGGGCCAGCACCGGTTGGACGTCGCCGCGCGTCCCTGCGGACGACACCAGCACACGCATGCTCTTCTCCTTCGTCGACCGCGAGCCGGGCCGGCTCGCGGTCACGAATTCTGGCCGAGGACCCGGGTCTTGCCGCAAGACCCCCACCGTGCTATACGTTCCAATGGGGGGAATTCGCGCTGCGTGGAACGGGTCTGTGGCGAGGTGACCCCCTGGGACACAATGCCCGGATGACGACGCACAAGCCCGCCGCGGCGGCGATGCCCGGGGCCGACTACTTCGACCAGTGGTATGCCGACATGGCCGACTCGACGAGCCGTGACGCCATCGTCGCCCGCATGCTCGGGCTGCCGGCACACCTGCGGTCCACGAGCCTGCTCACCTGGCAGGGCATCGCCGAGCTGACGGACCGGCTCCAGGTCCCCCGCGACGGGCTGCTGCTCGACATCGCCTGCGGCCGCGGCGGCTACGGCATCGAGATCGCCCACCGCACCGGCGCGCGGCTGATCGGCGTCGACTTCTCCGCGACCGCCCTGCGGCAGGCGGAGTCCGCCGCGGCGGAGCGGCTGCCGGCCGGGCAGGCCGAGTTCCGGGTCGGGACACTGCTGGAGACCGGGCTGCCCGGCGGCGCCGCGGACGCGCTGATGTGCGTGGACGCGGTGCAGTTCGCCGAGCCGCCCCTCGCGGCGCTGCACGAATTCCGGCGGCTGCTGAAGCCGGGTGGCCGGCTCGCGCTGACCTGCTGGGAGGCCGTCGACCCGGACGACCCGCTGGTGCCGCCCCGGATCCGCGCCGTGGACCTGCTGCGGGACCTGACCGCGGCGGGCTTCGCCGACGTGGAGGTCCGGGACCGGCCCGACTGGCGGCAGGCGGAGCGGACGCTGTGGGAGACGGTGGCGGCGCAGCCCGAACCCGACGCGGCGATGCGGTCGCTGCAGGAGGAGGGCAGCCGCGCCCTGGAGACGTTCGGTTCGCTGCGCCGGATGTCCGCCACCGCCACCGCGCCCTGACCGTCACCCCGCGACGGGTGCCCTGCGTGGACGTGGGTTAACGGCGCCGTCTGCGGGCAGTGCCGCGGCATGCGTCCCACGGACCCGCCGGCCTGGCTGTCCCGGCTGGGCCGGTCGGGCTGGCTGGTCACCGGCGTCCTCGTGGGCGCGGCCGCCCTGGTCGTCGGGCTGAGCCTGGTGCTGGCCATCCTGGCGCCGGTGCTCATCGTCCTGGTCGTCGCCGCGGCGCTGCAACCGCTCGTCGGCGGACTGCGCCGGCGCGGGGTCCCGCCGACCCTCGCCGCGCTCGCCGGCGCGCTGCTGGTGCCGGCCCTCCTGATCCTGATCGCCGTGCTCGTGGTGCACACCGTGTCGACCGCGGGCGCGACCTGGACCGGCGTCACCGCCGACGCGGGCCGGCAGCTGCATTCGGTGCTGGGCGCCGACCCCCTCGACACGCTGCTGGGCTCGCAGGAGTGGCGGAGCGCCCTGCTCGGCGTCGGCTCGGCCGTGCTGAGCAGCGCCGCACTGGCCGCGCAGGCCGCGATCGGCGTGCTGCTCGGCGCGTTCGTGCTGTACTACCTGTTCAAGGACGGCCCCGCAGGCGTCGCACACCTCGACCGGCGGCTGCCGCTGCGCCCCGGGCTGGCCCGGGAGATGCTGGACAGTGCCGCGCTCCGATTGCGCCGGTACGTCCTGGGCACGACCGTCGTCGCGGCCATGGACACCCTCGTCATCACGGTCGGCGCGGTGGCATTGGGGCTGCCGTTGATCGGCATGATCGCGCTGATCACGTTCGTCGCCGCCTACGTGCCGTACGTCGGCGCGTGGGTGTCGGCCATTTTCGCGGTGGTCGTCGCCCTGGGTGCCGGCGGTGTGACGGCCGCCGTCTGGATGCTGGTGATCGTGCTGGTGACGCAGAACGTCCTGGAGGGTGTGCTGCGCCCGTACGTGTTCGGCAAGGCCTTGGATCTGCACCCGGTCGCAATCCTTGCGGTGACGATTGCCGGGGGTGCGCTCGCGGGGCTGGTCGGGGTGCTGCTCGCCCCGCCCCTCGCCGCCATCGCGGTCTCGTGGCGGGCGATGCTCCGCGACGGGTGACCCTGCCGCCTCGCCGCCTCGCCGCCTCGGCGTCTCCGGGGCTCCGTCTCCGGGCTCCGGTTTTCGGCTCCGGCTACGATCGGCGCCGGAGCGGGAGGCGGTCGGCGCGGGTGCGTGCCGCGACTCGCGCCGGGACGCACATGGGGAGCGGCGTGTGGCGAGAGGTGACCGGGAGCAGGGGCAGGCGGCCCGCCGGGACGAGCTCGCGGCCTTCCTCCGGGCGCGGCGGGCCCAGCTGCGCCCCGCCGACGTCGGTCTGACCCCGCACGGCGAGCCCGCCCTGCGCCGCACCCCTGGCCTGCGGCGGGAGGAGGTCGCCGAGCTCGCCAAGGTCAGCGTCACCTGGTACACGTGGCTGGAGCAGGGCCGCACGGTCTCGGCCTCGGAACAGGTCATCGATGCCCTTGCCCGCGCGCTGCGCCTGGACTCCGACCACCACCGGCACCTGCGCGGCCTGGCGGGGCTGACCGCGCCGGTGCCGCTGACCGCCGTGGACGGCGCCGTCCCGCGGCTGCAGCGGCTGGTCGACGTCGCCCTGCCGTGGGCCGCCTCCGTCTACGACCTGCACTTCGACTACGTGGTGTGGAACGCGTGCTACACGCGGCTGCGGCACGACCCCGCGGCGATGCCCGCCGACCGGCGCAACCTGCTGTGGTACCTGTTCGGCGACCCGTCGTGCCGGACCACGATGGGCGGCTGGGAGTCCGCCGCGCGGGCGGTGCTGAGCCAGTTCCGGTCCGCGGTCGGCCAGCGCCCCGACGACCACCGGTTCCCGGCGATGGTGGCGCGGCTGCGTGACGCGAGCCCGGAGTTTCGCGACTGGTGGGACGAGCACCCGATCCGCTACTTCCGCCCGGCGACGATCACGATCGCGCACCCCGGGATCGGCGCCGTTGAGCTGGAGATGTTCCAGGTCCGTCCGGTCGAGCACGCCGACCTGCTGATGGTGGTGCAGGTGCCGGTCGTCGAGGCCGACCGCGCGAAGGTCCGCTCACTGACCGAGCCGGCCGGCACGTGAGCGGCCGGCTGTGCGGTCCGCATAGTCCGCCGGCCGGTGGGTATCACCGGCGCCGATGATGAGGGGTCGGGCGCTCGCGATCGCGCTGGTCGCGTCGTTCATGACGCTGCTCGACGTCAGCATCGTCAACGTCGCCATCCCGTCCATGCAGGCCGACCTGCACATGGGCGCCAGCGGGCTGCAATGGGTACTGTCCGGCTATGCGCTGACGTTCGGGCTGCTGCTGGTGCCCGCCGGCCGGTTCGGCGACGCCCGCGGCATCGGGCCGGTGTTCGTGGTGGGGCTGCTGGGGTTCACCGCGGCCAGCGCCGCCGCCGGCGCGGCGCAGAGCGAGGCGTGGCTGGTCACCGCCCGCCTCGTGCAGGGCGCGTTCGCGGGCGTGGTGAACCCGCAGGTGACCGGCCTCATCCAGCGGCTGTACCCGCCGCCGGAACGAGGCCGGCCATTCGGGCTGCTCGGTGCCACGATCGGCATCGCCACCGCCACCGGACCGCTGCTCGGCGGGGTCATCATCCAGTTCGGCGGCGCGACCGACGGCTGGCGCTGGGTGTTCTACATCAACGTGCCGGTCGGGCTCGTCACCGCCGTGCTCGGGTGGCGGCTGCTGCCGCAGCGGGCCGCGCCCCGGGGCCGGCGGGAGAGCCTCGACCCGGTCGGCGTGCTGCTGCTGGGCCTCGCCGTGATGCAGATCCTGCTGCCCCTGATCGAACAGCGCCATTGGTACCTCGTGGGCACCGGCATCGTGACGCTCGGCGGCTTCGTCTGGTGGGAGCTGCGCTACCCCGGGGTGCCCCTCGCGGACCTGCAACTGTTCCGCCGGCGGTCCTACGCGCTCGGCACGATCGTCGTGCTGCTGTACTTCGCCGGCTTCACCGCGAACTTCTTCATCCTCACCCTGTACCTGCAGCGCGGGCAGCACTTCACGGCGTTGCAGGCGGGCCTGGCGGTCACCCCGTTCGCGCTCGGCTCGGGGCTGGCCGCGTTCGCCGGCGGCCGGGTCGTCAACCGGTTCGGCCGCCCCCTCGTCGTGGTCGGGCTGCTCACCGTCATCACCGGCCTGGCCGGGACGATCGCGGTGCTGTACACCGTGGACACACCGTGGGCCCTGGCGGCGCCGCTGCTGGTCGCCGGCGTCGGCAGCGGCCTCGTCATCACCCCCAACCAGACGCTCACCCTCGCCGACGTGCCGGTCGACCGGGCCGGCAGCGCCGCCGGCGTGGTGCAGACCGCACAACGCGTCGGCGCGGCCTTCGGCATCGCGGCGATCGGCGCGGTGTTCTTCGCCCGGCTCGCCGCGGCGTCCGGCAACTGGACGGCCGCGTTCGAGACGGCACTGATGGTCGCGATCGGTTCCCTGGTGCTCGCCCTCGCCGCCGCTGTGACCGACGTGACCATCGCCCGCCGGTCCCGTTGAGCCCGCCCGCCGCCGACCTCACCCTGGCCCGCCGGGGTCGCTGAAGAGCCGGCGAACTACCCGAACGGCCGCGCGGAGGTGGTCCCGCCCGTCGGGCCGGATCTGTACCGCGACGAGACCGGCTGATAGTCCGGCGAACAGCGTGTTGTCCTCAACGGCGCCGGCGGTCACGGGATAATGCGTGTCGACCAGGCAGACCCGTTGGCGGGTGCCGACGTCGTGGACCTGGACCGTCTGGTCGCTGCCTCCCGACGCGAGGTACTCCCTGCCGTCGACAACCACCGTGCACAGCATGCTCACGGCCCTGGAGTGGCCGGTGATGATCCCGGCCGCGCGACCGGTGTCCAGGTCCCAGATCCGGATCGTCCTGTCCTCTCCCGCTGAGGCGAGCAACCGTCGTCCGTCGGGGAGCGTCACCTCACACAGTGTGCTGACGGCGTCGGTGTGCCCGATGAGGACATGGATCGCGCGACCGTCGTGCGGATCCCAGATCCGCACCGTCCGGTCGTCGCTGGCCGATGCCAGCAACTGCTGCCCGGCGGCGTCGGTCACCACGCACAGCGTGAGCACCAAGCCGGTGTGACCGGTCAGGATGTGCATCGCTGTGCCGGTGAGCGGATCCCAGATCCGCACGGTCTTGTCATCGCTGGCCGAGGCGATCAGCTGACGTCCGCCGGCGTCGGTGAGCACGCACAGCGCGACGACCCAGTCGGTGTGCCCGACCAGCTCCCGGCCGGGTAGTTGCAGGCCCGTGAACGGATCCCAGATCCGCACCGTCCGATCGCTGCTGGCCGAGGCGAGCACCTGGCGGCCGTCGGGGTCGGTCAGCAGGCACAGCGCGTACACCATGCCGACATGGCCGAGCAGGGTGCGCAGTTCGGCACCGGTGAGCGGATCCCAGATCCGCACGGTCCTGTCCTCACCGGCGGAGATCAGCAGCCGGCAGCCGTCGGGGTCCGTGACCACGCACAGCGCGTAGACCAGGCCGGTGTGACCGGTCAGCGTGTGCAGGACCTGGCCGGTCGCCGTGTCCCACACGCGAACCTTCCGATCGTCGGTGGCGGACGCCAGCCAACCCTCGACCAAGGTTGGCGCGGTGCGAATCGCCCGGACCCTGGTCTGCAGGGCACCATGGGCGACGTCCGCGTGGCCGGCGGCGACCCGCCAGAGGCGGATCGTCCGGTCGGCGCCGGCCGTCGCGAGCAACCCGCGGCCACCCGCCCCGGACACCGCGCAGAGGATGCTGGTGGCGTCGGCGCGCTTCGTCACTGTGTACACCTCGCTGCCGGTGACCGGATTCCAGACGCGGACCGACCGGTCGTGACTGGTCGAGACGAGGAGTTGCCCGTCCTCGCCCGGGACGACAGATAGGCCGACGATCCAGGCGGTATGGCCGGTCAGCGTCTGTATCTCCAGGCCGGTCGACGGATCCCAGATCCGGACCACCACGTCACTGCTGGCGGAGGCGAGGAGCTGCCGGCCGGTCGAGTCGGTGACGACGCACAGCGAGTAGACCGGTCCGGTGTGGCCGGCCAGTGTGTGTGCGACCCGGCCGGTGAGCGGGTCCCAGAGGTGGACCTTGCCGCTGACGTTGGCCGAGGCGAGCAGTGGCCGGCCAGCGAGGTCGCGCACCGCGCACAGCGCGTCGACCGGCCCGGTGTGGCCGGTGAGCGTGTGGATCGCCTGCCCGGAGATCGGATCCCAGACGCGCACCGTCGCGTCGAGGCTGGCGGAGGCGAGCAGCGGCCGGTCGACGGGGTCGGGCACCGCGCACAGGGCACGGACCGGTCCGGTGTGGCCGGTGAGCGTGTGGATTGCCTGCCCGGTGAGGGGATCCCAGATGCGCACCGTCGCGTCGTCGGCGGCGGAGGCGAGCAGGTGACGACCGGCGGGGTCAGCGGCCACGCACACGGCTCGGACCGGCCCGGTGTGCCCGGTCAGGGCACGGACGGCCTGACCGCTGGCCGGATCCCAGATCCGCACGGTGCCGTCGTCGGCGCCGGAAGCGAGCAGCGGCTTGGTCGCGGTGACCGCGCACAGGGCGTTTATCGGCCCGGTGTGGCCGGTGAGCGTGTGGATCGCCTGGCCGCTGACCGGATCCCAGACGCGGATCATCGTGGAGCTGCCGGCGGCGAGCAGCTGCCGCCCGTCGAGGACGTCGACCGTGCACAGCGTCGTGACGTTCACGCTGTGCCCACCGAGGACGTTGCGTTCGGTGCGTGGTGACGCGGCCGCCCAGCGGGTGCGGTAGGGCGACGACGGCAGGCTGGTGAACCGGGGCTGGAGCTGCTCGACGATGGTGGTGAGCTCGAACATCGCGGCCCGGACGGCCGGCGCCGCGTCGGTCGCCTGCGGCGTGAGATACAGCATGCGGGCGCGGTCCTGGCCGTTGAGCGTGACGGCCTGCTCGGCGACCGGCAGCAGCCGGGTCAGGTCGGCGTGGCAGAGGTAGGCGCTGTCCAGCAGCAGGCTGTCGATGAGACCGGCCTGCTCGGCATGGCCGGGCAGGCTGCGCAACAGGTATGCCGGCACCGACGCCCAGCCCGACTTCAGGCCGATCGCCTGCCATTCCCGGGTGAGGGCGGCTTCATCCGTCGTCCGGCGCCGGGTGCTGCCGCGGGCGGCCAGCAGCGCGTCGTCGAGTGCCTGATGGAACAGCCGGTAGCAGACGGTGGAGGCGTCCGCCGGTCCCTGCGTGTCCGACGTCTCGATCAGGAAGTTCGCCGCCGCCGATTGCGCGAACCGCTGCAGGTCCCGATCGGTCAGGATTGTGCCGTCCAGCGCGTGGACGCCGGCCCGCCACAGCCCCACGGTCAGGCCGGGCGCCTCGGCGAAGGCGAGCACCGTCAGCACCTCGGTCGCCGGAACGGTGCCGACGGGCGGCAGGTCGTCCAGGTACATCCGCAGCGCGGCACCGACCGAGGGCGCGAACACGACCTGTTCGGGGGCGACCGGCACGGTGTCGAACAGCCCGTGCCGGCGGGCGACCAGACCGGCGATGAGGAAGTTGCCTTCGGCGAGGTCGGCGATGCGCCGGGCGACCGGCTCGCCGTGGCGGACGTTCAGGTAGGGGTTGCCGGGCCGCTCGTCGCCGGTCAGCTGCAGGGTCGCGAGCGCATAGGCGACCAGGTCGTCCTGGGTGAAGTACGCGTCGTGGTCGAGGTCGACCACCTCGGCGGCGGGACCGAAGGCGCCGAGCAGATCACCGGCGTCGTCGCGGCGGCGGGTGCCGACGAGCACCTGAACACCAGCCCCGCTGCAGGTCTCGACCAGGGGCAGCACGATGTCGGTCACGATGGACCTCGCCTGTGCCGGCCCGGATGCCTCGTCCAGCGCGTCGATCACCAGGTTGAACCGGTGGGCCGGCTGTTCCTCGAGACTGGCCAGGAGCGTGGGAGCCAGCTCGTCCAGCCGGGTCGGCAGCGGGATCGACGCGGCCCGGGCGATCTCGACGGCGACCTCGAGCGCGGTCTTGCCCTTGGCGTGCACAGCGCAGGCAATCGAGCCCAACGGCGCCTTGGGGCCTGTGTCGTCGTCGGGGAGGGCGGACCGGATCACCGGGTCCGCGGTGGTGACGATCCGGCCGAGGACGGCCGACTTGCCGACGCCCGGTGACCCGGTGAGGACCAGCGGCCGCAGGTCCGGCGCCGACCGGACCAACCAGTCGATCAGCACCGTGAGCGCCGCCGTGCGCCCCCGGAACCTGAACCCGGCCTCGCTGTCGCTGCTCACCCCGCGGGCCCGCGGGCGCCAGTGCCGACCTGCTTCCGGGTCGTCGGCCAGCCGCCAACCCCAGGCGGCGAGCGCCGCCTCGCCGGAGGCCTCGACCGACCAGCGCGTCAACGCGACGACGTCCAGGCCGGGCAGCCAGGCGGCGATCTGCCGCAGCGTCAGCGCCCGCCCGTCGCCTTGGTGATCGCCGGCCGCCTGGGCCTGGCCCACGAGGCCGACGATCGCGCCGTACGCGTCGGACCACAGCCCGGCGCCGCTGAAACCCTGCTCGACCTTGTAGCCCGACACCGTGCGCAGGCGGGCCCACCCGTACCCGAGCGCCGCGTCGACGTAGCCGAACGCCACGCTGCCCCAGGCATCGCCCTGCGGGAACCCGAACGCCCACCATTCCCCGCCGACCAGGCCCGCCGCCGCGGGGTCGCGCAGGGGCGCGGGCGCCGCCTCCGGTGGGGCCGGATCCTGCAGGACCAGCGCGACCACATCGGCGAGCGACGGCGGCACGCCGACCGGGTTGATGACCGAGGCCACCCGGCGGCGTTCCAGCACCCCGTCGACTTTGGGGAACGCCACCCACAGCTCCGCCGTCGGACCGATCGACGCGATGACGTGTGCGCAGGTCAGCACGTGACTGCGGTCCACCAGCACTCCGGCGCCGCGCGGCTGCCAGTCGTCGGCTGCAGCGTGGATCGCCACCGTCCACGGGTCCGCCGCGGGACCGGTCACCTGCTCGCCCGGCCTGCCAGTGCCGGCGGTCACGCCGATGGCGCCGATCCGGCCGGCGGCTCGGGTTCCCACGCCAGCGTGACCTCGAAGTTGCCTTCCGACGCAGCCTTGGCCACCAGCCAGTTCATCGTGCCGGTGACCTTGACGCCGAACTTGACCTCGACCCGGTCCGGCGCCACCTTGCGCACCTGCTCCAGCACCTCACGGGCGGCACCGACCGCGGGCTCCAGAGCCTCCCGGACCCGGCCGATGAGATCGCCCGGCGCGGCCGCCGGGACGAACCCGGCAACCGGCTCGATCTCGAACGAAACCGCCACGCCGTTCGCGCTGTATGTCACTACCTGCGATCCCATGACCACCCATCCGTCAACGGTTGCCGACAGCGTATCGACATACCTGATGGGTCGTACCACCCGAACGGACCATCCCGAATCGCGCTGGTCTACCCGGGGTAGGCGGTGGGGGACATGCCCGGCACCGCCGGCGTCCTCATCGACGTCGATGGCCGCATGGTCGGCGCCTGCTCACCCTTGCCCCCTGGCAGAACGCCAGGTGTGCTAGAAACTCCTCCGTACGGGGGAGGTACACATGCGCCGTCTTGGTGCGGTTTTCGGGGTGCTCATCGTCGGGTTGGCCGGCTGCGGGTCGGCCACGGACGCGAAGGCAACGGCGGGATCGTCCGGGTCGGCGCCGGTGTCCAAGCCACCGCCGCCGAAGGTCCCGGGCAAGCTGCTGGTCATGGCGGGCAACCGGCTGAAGCTGCTGACCCAGGAGGCGGACGGGCACCTGTCCAACGCGCCCCTGGACGTGCCGCAGTTCGAGGAGTACGAGGTCATGGCCGACCACAAGACCCTCGTCTACCGCACGGGTGCGGTGGTGACCGCCCGCAACCTCGCCGACGGCAGCGAGAAGAAGCTCGCGAGCGACGCGAAGAGCAACAAGCTGTGCCTGCGGACCTCGCCGGACAGCAAGCGGGTCTCGTTCCGCCGCGCCGACGACCTCGTCGTCGCCGACCTCGCCGGCAAGGTGACCGTGCTGGACAAGGTGAAGCGGGACAAGTACGGCACCGGCACGATCACCGCCACCACCGCGCTGGGCTGCGGCGAGTGGCTGGACAACACGCACGTCACGTTCGACCGGCGCAAGTCGCTGCCGGAGACCATCAACGTCAAAGCCCTCGAAACCGACGTCGTCGTCGAGGCAGACACCACGACCGTCGCGGTGCTCGGCGGCAAGAACCCGAAGCTGCTCGACTCGCCGAGCATGTGGCACCCCACCGCCATCTGCGGCAACTGGGTCGTGGCCAACAACGGCACCAACAAGGACGTGCTGCACCTGCGGCAACGCACCGGCGACGGCGACGTGACCAAGGCCGGTGCGTTCACCGGCGCGGAACTGGCCATCACGGGCACCGCCGGCAGCACCCATGGCGTGCTCTTCGTGCCCGGCAGTTGCCGCCCGCTGCTGTTCTCCGTCGACAAGCGGACCTTCCAGACCGTCGACCCGGCCACTCGCGCGGTCGGCGCCACCCCGGTCGCCACCCTGCCCGGCGGCGGCATCGAGGTCCACCTGTTCGACGAGCCCGCGAACTGGCAGCCGGCGCAGGGCGCCGAGGTGCTCGCCGCAGTGGTCGACAAGCAGGTCGTCATCGTCGACATGCACGCCGGCACGGCCGTCCCCGTCCCTGCCGACGGCCTCGACGCGGCCTCCCGCGTGATCGCCTGGCTGCCATGATGCGTGAGCGGCGCCGCGCCCGTCACCGGTAACGGGTCGCGATCGCGGCCGCCCTCCGCCGGCGTGACCCCTCTGCACCGATGCGCTGGTCGGCCCGCAACCCATCGCGCGGCCGGGGGCCGTCCCGTCACTGCTCTTCGACGTGTTCCCGCCCGGCGGCCGCGGCGGCGTCGAGGCGCTCGAACGGGCCCGGGCCGTCGTGCGGCTTCGGCGGGGCGCCGAGGTGGCGGGCGCGAAGCTCGTCCATGAGCTCCTCGATGAACGCCGGACCCTCGTCGCGCATGAGCTGCTGCCGGCTCCGCAGCTCGGCGCTGCCCGAGCGCCAGTCGAGGCCCCAGTTGCCGAGGGCGTAGATGATCGGCAGCGTCTGGATGCCGGCCTCGGTGAGGCTGTAGCGGGCGCGCTGCCCCCGCGCCGCCGTGCCGCGGGTGAGGATGCCTGCCTCGACGAGCCGTACGAGCCGGTCGGCGAGGATGTTCGAGGCGATGCCCTCGATCGACCCGGTGAGCAGCGCCCGGAAGTAGCGGCGGTCGGCGAAGATGACGTCGCGAAGCACGAGCAACGACCAGCGGTCGCCGAGCACCTCGACGGCGGCGTTGACCGGACACCCGGACCGTGATTCCACGATTCCTCCTTGACAGGTATTTCGCCCTCAATATAGTAGTTGCAGAACGCAATCACTAAGGGGGTGGGAAGAGGATGGGTCGCTTCGTCTATTCGATGAACGTGTCCCTCGACCTGCGGATCGAGCAAGTTCCCGGGGACAACGGCGCGGGCGAGTGGCTGCGCATCCACGAGGAAATGCACCGCGCGGCCAACGCGCTGACGCGTGAGCTCGCGCTCATCGTCCATGGCCGGGTCATCTACGAGACGATGGAGGAATACTGGCCGCGGGCGCGCGAGGACGCGTCGCTGCCGGACTACATGCGTGAATACGGCGAGATCTGGACGGCCAAGCTTAAGGTGCTCGTCACCCGCACCCGCCACACCGCCGATCACAACACCCGGATCATCGGCGGTGACGACGCCATCGAGCAACTCGCCGCCCTGCGGGCCGGGACCGACGGCATCATCAGCGTCGGCGGCGCGACGCTCGCGACGCAGCTGCTCCGGGCGGGCCTGCTCGACGAGCTGATGCTCTGGACCCACCCGACGATCCTCGGCTTCGGCCGGCCATTGTTCGACGACTACGACCTGCCGATCGACCTCGACCTGATCGAGTGGCATTCGTTCAAGCAGGGCGTCACGATGCATCACTACGCCATCGGCGGCATGAAGGAGGCCGGCTCGTGCTGAAGCAGGTCGCAGAAGGTGTACTGGTCCACGAGAGCGAGTTCTGCCAGAGCAACGCCGTTGTCGTGCAGGGCGGCGGTGGCGTGCTGCTCATCGACGCCGGGGTGCACGGCGACGAGCTGACCTGCCTCGCCAACGACCTGTCCGATTCGGGGCAGGCCGTCGTGGTGGGCTTCTCGACCCATCCACACTGGGATCACCTGCTGTGGCACCCCGCGCTCGGCGAGGCGCCCCGCTACGGCACGGCCCGCTGCGCGGACACGGTCAAGGCGCGGCTGTCGAACGGGATCGACACACGCCGGTTCGGCATCCCCGACGACGTGCCGCTGGACCTGCTCGGCCGCATCACCGGCCTGCCCTCGGACGCCGCGCGGATTCCGTGGGACGGCCCCGAGGTCCGGGTCATCGAGCATCAGGCACACGCCCAGGGCCATGCGGCGCTGCTGATCGCGGAGCGCGGCATCCTTGTCGCCGGCGACATGCTGTCCGACGTCCTGATCCCGATGCTCGACCTGCATGGGGGCGAGGACCCGATCGAGGGCTACCTCGCGGCGCTGCGGCTGCTCGACGGCGTGGCGGCCGACGTCGACGTCATCGTCCCCGGCCACGGCTCCGTCGGCGGAGCCGATCAGGTCCGGACGCGGATCGATCTGGACCGGGCGTACGTGCACGCCCTGCGCGACGGCGACGACCCCGGCGACCCGCGGGTCGGCTCGTCCGCCAAGCCCGGCTGGGAGTGGGTGGCCGGCGTGCACGAACGGCAGGTCCAGCAGCTCGCCCAACGCGGCGGGCCTGACGGGACGCCCTGACCGGCGAGCAACGCGTCCACCCGCTGAAGGCCGGCGGGGGACAGGAGTGCCACGGTGTACGGGCCGGAGAACTTGCCGTGACAGGTGCTGCGGGGGCGCACCCTCTCGGCAACCGGTTCGGCAATGGTGAGCAGGGCCGGGCCCGGCGCGCCGAACTCGGCCCAGTCCACAGTGGACGCGTCCATGCCCCGGGGTGGGCGAAGTTGGTTGGACGGGTGGGGTTTGAACGCGGTGCGCAGCAGCGCCCACCGGGTGCCGAGGCCGCCGAGCAGCGCGTCGTCGTCGCAGCGGCCGTGCTGCGGGGCCGGGTCGCCTTCCGTGCCGGCGCCCTGGTCGGCGAAACCCGCGGCACCTTCCTCTCCCGCTGATCCGTGCAACGCCCGGCCCGGTCAGCAGTTGTAGGCTCGTGCTGACCGGGCTCCCGGTCGTCGTGCGGGGGTGGAGTGGCATGGGCACAGAGGGACCCGAGGTCCGCCTCGGCATCCGCAATGACGGCACCGAAATGATGGAGATCGCGCTGGAGCCTCTGGGCGAGGACTACTGGCTCAGGCCTGGCGAGCGTGTCTTCGTCGTCATCGTCGACGAGCCGGGCGACAGCTCCGCCCCGTTCGAGGTCCAGCAGTCCTCGCAGCGGCTGGCAGTGTGCTGCAACCGGAGCCTGTTCTGGGTCGTCGACGATGCCGGAAACGAGCTGGAGTGCGGCTATCAGCGGCCCGAACCGGCGGGTGCAGCTCCGAAACGCCGCTCGTTCTTCCGCCGGCTCATCAACGCACCCGGCGAATGACACGAGCAGGACGCCGACCTCACCGTCGTCGAAGTGTGCAGCGCAAGGGGCGCCCTGCAACCCCGGTGTATCCCTGTTACTCGGCGGCCAGTAATTCACCGGGTTGAGCGGGTCGAGCGGCGGGCGAAGTGCGTAAGTCCAGCTTGTGGGGGCAGTGGCCACGCCGGTCGCGTCAGGACGGGCGGCGGCGGATCGCGGACACGACGCCCACCAGCAGCGCGACGAGGGCGGGCAGCCACAGCACGTCGAGGGCGAGGCCGAGCCGGGCCGCGTCGCGAGTCTGGCGCACCAGATCCGCAGGCAGGTCCGGCTCGCCCCGGTAGACGACGCGCTGCGCGACGAGGCTCAGCACCACGAGACCGACGACGGCGTAGCGGAACCAGGTGAGGGCCCGGTCCAACGCCCTGGCCCGGAGCGGCTCCCAGAGCAGGCCCCACAGCAGGAAGGCGACGAGCACCGCCACCAGCAAGCCGTTGGAGACGCCGGCGCGAGGGTCGAACCGGTCGTGCAGCGCCGCGGCCTGGGCGGCGGTGATCGCACCCGGATCCGCCAGCAGACGGCCGGCCGTGCGCTGCGCGTTCCAAGTGCCGGCGATCGAGCCGACAATGAACACACCGGCGGCGACGGCCACGACAAGGACCAGCGCGGTTGCCAGCCACAGGCCGATGCGCCGGACACCAGGGTCGATCATCGGCCGAACCCTATGGCAGCAACGATGTGCGAGACGCAGCAGTCGTCTTCGTATTTGGTCACAGTCCGACTGATCTGACCCGGCGTCGTCACGTGCCGGTCTTCGGAACTCGGGACGAGGGGTTGCCCAGCGCCCCCGGTGGCTCCGGCGGGGGGCTGGACGGTGCGGGTGGGGCCTACGCCGTGGTGAGGAGGAGGTCGCGCAGGACTTCGGAGGCGGTGAGGGGGTCGAGGACGCCGAGGGGGACGGTGGGTTCGCCGCGATACGGGTCGGTGTCCGGCTCCGCCAGGTGCACCGTGCCGAGGATCTGCTCGGCGTCGAGGCCCGGGTTGCCGATCAAGATGCCCGGGGACAGGTAGGCGATCACCCGATGGCCGCCCGGCACGTCGCGCTCCACCCAGCACTGGGCGCCGCCGTCCAGCGGGGGGCCGAGTTGCCAGCCGCGGCGGGCGAGGCCGACGAACCGGCCCGTCGGACCCTTCAGGTCGGCGAAGCGGGTGAGGGCCGTGGCGGTTTGCTCGGCCGGGGTCAGGGCGAAGGTCTCGCGGCCCAGCTGCGGAAACGGTTGCAGGATTTCGTAGTCGGCGAGGATCTCGGACCAGCGGGCGAGGACGGGACCGAGGTCCAGTGGGTGGGCAACCCCGACCAGGGCGGCGGGGTCGAGGATCGCCGGGGTGTCGTCGATGTCGGCGAGGCTGCGGTCTTCGGCGAGCCGGAACGCGGTGCGCACCGAGCCGTCCGGGCCGTAGTCGGCCCAGACGAGCCGGCGGGCGACGTGCCAGACCAGGGGGTGGTTGAGGAACAGGTCCTGCAGCTCCTCGGGGGTCCACCGGCGTTGATTGACCATGGCGCGCTCCAGGCGGTGGATCTGCTCGGCGGCGATGGTGCGGGCGTCCTTCTTGAGGCCGGCGAATCGCTGGAACGCGGCAGGTGCGAGGACGGGGTCGTCCTTCGCGCCGGGCTTCGGGAGGGCCTTGCGGCGTGCGCCGCCCTCGTCGGCGACATACGGCGTCAGCTGCTCGTCGAAGCCGACCACGAACCGGCGGGATCCGTAGTCGAGGGTGAGGCTGCCGGACGGGTCGAGGCCCAGGTCGGGGACCAGGCGGTCGGCGAGCTGCTCCGGGGTCAGGCCACGGTCGGCGGCGGTGCTGGCGAGGCGCAGGGTGGCGCGCTCGCGGACCCCACGGTTTTTCACCTTGGACGCGATGGAGTGCAGGTGCATCAACGCGAGGTCGGAGCCGATGCGGGCGAGGATCTCGACGCCGGTGACGGCGCGGGCCAGCATGAGCTGCGACGGCCAGGTGCGGATCAGGGGGCTGAGCCGGCGGACGGTCTCGTCGTCGCCGGTGAGGCTCAGCGTCGTCTCATAGGCCCAGTTGCATTTGCTCGGTGCGTCGGCGTTGAGCCAGTGCTGGAACAGCGCCCGGCCGAACTCGGCGAGGCTGGCCGGCTCGCACGCGTCCCGGACGACGTCGACACCGGCATACGGCTCGTCGGGCTTGGAGATGGCGAGCATCAGCAACAGGTGCCGGGCCGCGGTGGACGGCAGCGTGCCGGCGTCGGCGCGAAGCTGGACCGGGGGGAGGACGGCGGGGTCGGCCCAGTCCGGCAGGCTCGGCATCCGGGACGGCAGGCCCATGAGGGGGTCGGCGTCGAGCAGGCCGGCGACCACGTCGGCGACCTGTGGCCCGTAGGCGTCCGCGGCGGCGGCGATCGCGGTGTCGCGGTGCCCGGCCCGGCCGATCACGGCGAGCGCGAGGCCCGCGGCCTGGCGGGCCGGGCCGGCCTCGCCGAGGGCGGCGGGGATGAGGGCCCGGGTCGCGGCCGCCGGGTGCCGGGTCAGCCAGGCCCGGGCATGGGGTCGCAGCGTTTTGACGCGGGAGAACCAGTCGGCGGCCAGCTCGGCGAGCTCCGGGCCGGCGACGGGCAGCATGGCCCGGGCAGCCGCGGCGGGCTCCGCCCGGGCGACGGCGAGGACGACGGGATACGCCGCCGCGCCGAACCGGCCGACGATCAGCGGCAGCCACTCGGCGGCGTCGCTGGTGTCCTTGACGCGCCACTCGGCGAGCAACGGGGCCGCGACGGGCTCCTCCGCCCGCAGGAAGAACTTGACCGCGGTGACGGGGGCGACCGGGCCGAGGCGCAGCTGGGCGCTGATGTGCTCGGCGTCGAGGCCGGGACGCCAGAACCGGGACAGTTGCGTCGTGCCGCCGCGCCAGGCGTCGCGCTCGCCGGGGGCCCACGCCGCCGACCGCCCGTCAGTGCAGGTGAGGCCGTCGATCACGATCGGCTTGGCGGTCTTCCGGGCGCCGGTCCACGGCGGGCTGACCAGGATCGGCGGGAGGGCGTCGGCGGGCGCCTCCCGCACGGCGTCGATGGCGTCGATGACGGCGACGATCCGGTGGGCCGCGTCGGGCGGGAGCGCGGGCAGGACCGACTCGGCGAGCTTGCGGTGCCGGGCGACGTGGGAGCGGAGCAGGTCGGCGACCGCGCGGCGGCTGCCGTGCAGGGCGAGCAGGCGCATCGCGCGGGTGGGGAACCGGGCGGCGGCCCCGATGACGGCGGCCGCCACCTGCTTCTTGTCGATGCGGTCCAGCAGCGCCTCGAACGCCGCGTCGCTCGGCAGCCCCGCGATGCCCGACAGCACGAACTTGCGGCTGTCCGGGTCGATGTGTTCGTGGTCGAGCCAGGCGAGCAAGGGGCCCAGCGCGGCGCCGCCGGCGCCCAGCACGAGCGTGCACACCACCGCGTTGGAGCGGAAGACGCCGAAACTGGTCATGACGGCGGTGAGGGCGTCGACCTGTGCGGCCGTGGTGACGCAGGTCAGCAAGGTGTGGCCGACACCCTCGTTCCAGCTGACCGTGGCGAGGGCGGCGATGTCCTCCTCGACCCACCCGGGCCTGGTCGGGTCGAGGAACGTGGCGGCGATGCGCTGGTTGACGACGCCGGCGCGATACTCCTGCAGGGTCGCCACGATCGCGGCATACTCCTCGTCCGGCGCGGCGGCGATCGCGTGACGGATCCGCGAGGCCGCCGTGTCGGCCCAGACGTCCGGCACGTCGGCGTGCGCGCGCCGGCGCAGCAGCATGACGTGACCGCCATAGAACCGGCCCGCATGCAGCCCGGCGAGCTCGAGACAGGCCCGGGCGGCGAAGTCGAGGCCGTGCTCGATGATCCACCCGTCGGTGATGGACGGGCCCCGGCCCATGTCACGCCAGGTGAGCCGGGCCAGGAGCACCGCGGCGACGACCGCGGCGCCGAGCGGGGTGCGCCCGGGGTCGCCGGCGAGCCACGCGCGGCCGGCGGCGGCAAGGTCCGCCGGCACACCCTCGCGCTCAAGCTCGGCCTGAATCCCGTCGCGGTGCAGGTCAATCAGGTCGCTGGTCTCGATGACGGCCGTCGGCTGCGGCACGAAACCGGTGACCTCGCCGCGCCGCGGAAAGGTCCAGTCGCGCCATCCGGCGGGAATCACCAGCGTGTCCTCGTCGAGCGTCGCATTCGTGCCCATCGTGGCCTCCCCGACCGCGTCCCACCGGTGCATCCCCGGAACGGCAACACCATAGCGGCACCCACCGACAAAAAATCGCGGAGAACGGGACGGCACCGCCTGCCCGGCGGACACTGGGCAGGCGGTGCCACGCCGGGGACCACATGCCGTCGCCGGACCAGGGGTCGCGGGAGCGGGCGCGGACCTGCAGCACGTCCTCGCCCGGCAGTCCATTGTGGACGTGCCCCACCCCGACTTCGGCATGCTGCCCATGCAGGCCCGGCACCCCGCCTCTCGGACACCCCCGGCCAGATCCGCTGGGCCCGGCCGGTCGCCTTCACCGCCGTCGCCCCTCGCCGCGCTCCGGCTGACGCCCGACCCTCGGGGAATTGGTGGTCCGCAAGCACACCGACGTCGTGCCCTGCAACGAGGCCGTCGCGCGCCTGAGGTGAAACCCGATGTGACCGCGGCCGCCGGAATCATGTGAGGTTCGCGCGGTCCGCCATCGCGCACCCGGGCGGTTCGTTAGACAACGAGGGTGGACCGTAACAGCAGGCTGCCGTCGCTCACCGGACTGCGGTGGGCGGCCGCGCTCATCGTGTTCGGCCAGCACCTCCTGGAGCAGTACTACAACCCGCAGCTCGTCGCGGCGAAACCCGTGCGGTCAGCGGTCTGGGCCGCGCTCGCCCATGGTGGCGGCCTCGGTGTCTCGTTCTTCTTCGTCCTGTCCGGCTTCGTCCTTGCCTGGTCGGCCCGTCCCGGCGAGCGCGCCGGCACGTTCTGGTGGCGTCGCTTCAGCAAGGTGTACCCCGCGACCCTGATCACCACGCTCGCCGCGGCCTTGCTCGTCGGCGGCGCGGGCCCGCTGCAACTGGCCACCCACCTGACGCTGACACAGAGCTGGGTGCCGCGCCACGACGTCTACGCCGCGCTCAACCTGGTCAGCTGGTCGCTGTCCTGCGAGGTGTTCTTCTACCTGTGTTTCCCGCTGCTCCTCGCCGGGATGCGCCGGCTGGGGCCGGCCGGGCTGTGGGCGATCGTGGTGATGATGATCGAGTGCGTCGCCGCGCTCGCCGCGAACCTCGTGTCCGCGACCCACTCGACCGCCGCCTACATCGGCTACGTCCTGCCACCGGTGCGCATGGCCGAGTTCACGCTCGGCGTCGCCGTGGCGCTGCTGGTGCGGACCGGCGCGTGGCGCGGCCCCGGCCTGCGATGGTCCCTGGCGCTGCTGCCGCCGACGATGTTCGCGGGGCTGTTCGCGCCGTACCCCATCAACGAGCACGCCCTGACCCTCGTCCCCGTCACCCTGGTCGTCGCCGCCGCAGCCCGCGCCGACCTGCTCGGCCGTCCCACTCTGTGGTCGCGGCCGTTGATGGTGTACCTGGGGGAGCTGTCCTTCGCCTTCTACCTCGTGCACTTCCTGGTGCTGACCGGGTTCGACCGGTACGGCCTGCTGCCACACCGGGCCGGGCCCGCCCAGGCGCTGGTGGCGACGGCGTCCGTGTTGTGGTTCAGCCTGATCGCCGCGATGGTTGTCTACCACGGCGTGGAACAGCCGGCGCTGCGCCTGCTGCGCAGCCGCGGTCGCAGCGGGCGCGGCGAGGTCGTGCCCGCGGGGTGGCGTGGCCGGCACCGGATGGTGCTGACGGCCGCGCCGGCGCCGCGGTTCGCCGCCACGGTGCCGATGCCGCGGCCCGCGCTGCCGCCGGCGCCGCCTCCGATTCCCGTCCCACGGCCGACCGTGCCAGTGCCCCGTCCAACCGTCGCTGCCCGCCGGCTCGACATCCCCGTCCGCCGCTCCGACGTCCCCGTCCGCCGCCTCGACATCCCTGTCCGCCGGCTCGATGTCCCCGCGCCGCGGCAAATCGCGCCTGCCTCGCGGCGCACTGATCCGGTGCCACGGCTTGATGTCCCTGTCCCGCAGCACGCTGATCCGGTGCCGCGGCCTGATGTTCCTCTGCCAGTGCATGCTGACTCGGCGGCGCCGCACGCTGATCCGGTGCCGCTGCTTGATGTTCCTGCGCCGCGGCATGCTGATCCGGTGCCACGGCTTGATGTCCCTGTCCCGCAGCACGCTGATCCGGTGCCGCGGCCTGATGTTCCTCTGCCAGTGCATGCTGACTCGGCGG
>NZ_JBFAPO010000002.1:442889-514470 GCF_040676755.1 Dactylosporangium sp. NPDC049525
GGCGCCGCACGCTGATCCGGTGCCACTGCTTGATGTTCCTGCGCCGCGGCATGCTGATCCGGTGCCGTGGCTTGATGTTCCTGCGCCGCGGCATGCTGATCTGGTGGTGCGGCCTGATGTTCCTCTGCCGCGGCATGCTGATTCGGTGGCGCGAAACGCTGATTCGCTGGCTCGGCCTGATGTTCCTGGCCCGCGGCACGCCGACTCGATGCCGCGGCATGCCGATTCGGTGCCGCTGCTTGATGTTGCTGCGCCACGGCACACGGCACCCGTCCCGCGGCACGCCGACTCCGTGGCGCGGCACACTGATCCGGTGGCGCGGCACGCTGATCCGGTGGCGCGGCACGCTGATCCGGTGCCGCGGCACACCGCACCTGTCCCGCGGCACGCCGACTCGGTGGTGCGGCACACTGATCCGGTGGTGCGGCACACTGATTCGGTGCCGTGGCTTGATGTTCCTGCGCCGCGGCACACCGCACCCGTTCCGCGGCATGCCGACTCGGTGGCGCGGCACGCTGAATCGGTCGCGCGGCACGCTGAACCGGTGGCTCGTCCTGATGTTCCTGGCCCGCGGCACGCTGACTCGATGCCGCGGCACGCCGACTCGGCGCCGCAGCCCGATGTCCCCGTCCCACGGCACGCCGGCCCAGTGCCGCGGGCGCCGGTCCCGGTCCCCCGGAGGGTTCCGGGTGCACACAGACGTTGGTCAATGCCCGAGGATGCGCCTTCTGATCCATAGGCAGTGTGCGATCCAGTCAGCGGTCGGCCGGCGGGCCGCGCGGGCTCAAGGTTGGTCGGCGGGGCGCAGCATGCGCAAGCCGGCCAGCGCGAGCGTTGCCGTCGCGCCCGCCGCCACGACCGCGACCAGCAGCCCACCCCGCGCGCCGCTGCCGTCGACCGCGAGCCCCGCGACGGTCGCCGCCACCGCCGAGCCGGCCGCGCTCGCCGAGCCGAGCCACGCGAACGCCTCCGTCAGCACGCCGCGGTCGACGACGGCGTCGGCGAGCACCGAGCCGAGCACCAGGACGACCGGCACCGCGACCGCGGTCAGCAGCACCCCTGCCACGACACCCGCCATGACCTCCGCCGGCGACCCGCCGGCCAGCAGCGGCAGGCTGCCGAGCCCCAGTGCGGACGCCGCCCCGGCGAGCTGGCGGCGGGGGTCCGTGCGCCAGCGGCTCAGCCCGTACACCAGGACGGCGAGGATCCCGGCGGCGTTGGACGCGGCGAACAGCACCGCCGCCAGCTCCGGCGTGTCCCGCTCGACGGCGAACGCGGTCACGGCGATCGACATCGTGCCGAAGAAGCCGCCGATCGCGGTGTTGACCCCGACGAGCACCACGAACCCGGGCCGCAGCAACGCACGGCGGTGATGCGCGTGCCCGCCGTCCCGTGCGGCGACCGGAGGCGCGGTGCGTCGCTGCAGCGCCAGGACCGAGCCGCCGGCCACCACCAGCGCGGCGGCGCTCAGCGTGCCGAGCACCGGCCGGCCGGCCGCCGCGATGGTGCTCACCAGCGCCGGCCCGACGAGGTACGCGACGCTGTTGCTGAGCGACTCCAACGCGTACGCGGACGGCAGCGTGGCCCGCCGCTCGCCGTCCAGCAGCGCCGACCAGCGGGCCAGGGCGACGGCGCTGAGCTGCGGCAGGCTCGCGCCGACCAGGGCGCCGGCGATCGCCAGCAGCCAGCCGGGCGCGTCGTTGACGGCGCTGAGCACGAGGGCGGCGACCGCGACCGCGTGCGCGGCGACCGCCGATGGCAGCACCCGGTTCTGGCCGAACCGGTCGATCAGCCGGCCGACCTGCGGCCCGGCCAGGGCGTCGGCGACCGCGAACGCCCCGGTGACGAGGCCGGCGGTGGCGTAGGAGCCGGTCGCCGCGCGGACCAGCCAGACGATGCTGAGGCTGGTCATCGCGATCCCGATCCGGCCGAGCGCGGTCGGCACAAAGAACGCGGCGGCGCCGGGCGTGCGCAGCAGCGCCCGGTAGGTTGTCGCGGCGGTCATGCGGCCCGACCCTACGGCAGCGATCAGCGGTACGCCTGCCAGCCGAGATGCACGGCGAGCCCGAGCCCCAACGCGGCGATGATCCCGCGCAGCGCCGCCGGCGGGCTCTTGCGGATGACCGCGGGGCCGAGCCGACCGCCGACGAACAGGCCCGCGCCGAGCGGCAGCACCGCCAGCCAGTGCACCGGCCCGAACAGCGCGAACGCGCCCGCGGCGACCGCGTTCGCCACGCCCAGCAGCACGTTCTTCGCCGCGCTGCCCCGGGCGAACGAGTCCGGCGTCATCGCCAGCAGCAACGCCAGCAGGACGATGCCGGCGGCGGCGCCGAAGTAGCCGCCGTACACCCCGACGAGCGCGACCCCGCCGGCCAGCATCCACCCGTGCCGGCGGCGCGGCTCGGCGTCCGCGGCCTGCCGCGGCAGCAGGATCGCCAGGGACGCCCCGGCGATCAGCCACGGCACCACGAACTCGAACGTCTCCGCCGGCGCGAGCAGCAGCAGCGCGCTGCCGGTCCCGCCCCCGGCGACGGCGGCGAGCGCCAGCCACCGCAGCCGCGGCCCCTGCCCGGTCAGCTCCGGCCGCGACCCGGCCACCGACCCGGCGCTGGCGAACACCAGCGAGACGCTGTTGGTGACGTTCGCGGTGACGGGCGGCAACCCGAACGCCAGCAGCACCGGGTAACTGATCAGCGACGCGAGCCCCGCGACGCTGCCGACCAGCCCGGCACCGACCCCGGCGAGGGGCAGCACCACGTACATCCACCACGTCACGGGCAAGAGTGTTCCTCACGCGGCCCCGCCGGTGAAGATCAGGTCGCCGCGGCCGTTGTTTCCGCCGAAAGCGACTAGGCTCAGTGTGCCGCGGTCGTGGCGACTCGATCCAGGCTCCGCTGTCGCGGAGACCAAGGAGTGCAGATGTCCGACAAGTCACCGCACAAGGCCACCTCGAAGAAGGTCGGCAAGACGCTCAAAGAGAAGCGGTCCGCCAAGAAGGCCAAGCGCGACGTCCAGTCCTCGCACATCCCTCCCACCGGCAACTGACCTCCTGCGAGCGGGCGGGCCCTCCCGGACCCGCCGGCATCGCCGCGGCGCGATCGGCGGGAGCAGTCCTGAGTACGGTACCCAGCTCGAAGTCGAGTAGCCGCACGGCGGTCAGCCGGCGGAGGCGTTCCTAGGCTGACGGCCATGGACGCGACCAAGCCGTCACGGGGGCCGGTGCTCGCCACGGGGCTCGCCACGATGGCGGGATGGTATGGGGTGCTCGGCGCGGTGGCCGTGCTCTGGTGGTTCTCCCTGTCGGACACCCCGGCCGGGGAGGAGTGCCAGACCTTCGGCTGTGGATGGACCGCGCGGGACGTCGCGGTGCTGGCGGCGCTGTTCATCGGCATCCCGGCGTTCGCGGCGAGCGTGCTCGTCTCGGTGGCGGTGGTGGGCGGCCTCGCCGCCGCCCGGCTGCGCTCCGGCGTGCTCGTCGGCACCGTCGGTGCCGTCGCCGGCTGGCTCGCTGCCGTGGTGGTGGCCGTGGCGTATCTCATGTCGGCGATCCACGGCTGTCCCCGGTACGGCCGCACGCGCGGGAGCGTGGCGGACATGCGCCGTGACGGGTTCCTGCCAGCCGCGCGGCGGGGACGCCCGATAGACACCGTGCATGTCAATCGACACCGGCGTCGACCTGGACCACCCCGACCTGGCCGGGCGGGTCAGCGGCACCGCGAGCTTCGTGCCCGGTGAGAGCGCCGTCGCCGGCAACGGGCACGGCACCCACACCATCTCCACCGTCGGCGGCAGCGACGCGGCTTCTGCCAATGACAAAGAGCGCGGGGTCGCACCCGGCGCGGGTGGGTCAGCTCGCCGCGCCCGGCCCGGCGAGCAGCTCGACGTCGCCGGCGTGCATCGGCTCGCCGCAGTGGGCGCAGCGCAGGTCGACGTGGCTGACCCGGCCGCAGGCGTGGTGGCGGTGCAGCACCGGCGGGCCGGCCACCCCCGCCAGCCACTTGTCGCCCCAGCCGGCCATGACCATCAGCAGGTCGACGAGCTCGGTGCCCTTCTCGGTCAGGACGTATTCGAACCGGGGCCGCCGGTCGTAGGGCCGGCGCTCGAGCACCCCGTGTTCGACGAGGTGATGCAGCCGCTCGGTCAGGACCTTGCGGGAGATGCCGAGGTCGGCCTGGATCTGCTCGAACCGGGTCAGGCCGGCGTGCACGTCCCGCAGGACGAGCGGCGACCAGGGCTCGCCGATGACGTCCAGCGTGCGCGCGATCGAGCAGGCCATCCCGCCGAAGTTCGTGCGTTGCATGCGGCAAATCTAACATCCGGAGTTTCCTCAAGGAACTTCAAACGTTGAGCCGGGCCGCCGGTTCATCGAAGTGTCCCGATCCGGACACGTAGTGGTAATCACGTTGCCGAGCGTCTAGCAAGGGCGCCATGACACGTGGCAGTTCGCTTCGCAGCCGGACGTCGGCGGCCCTCGCGGCCGTCCTGGTCGTCATCGCCGGGTCCGCGACGTCGGTGGTGCCGGCGCCGGCGATGGCGGCACCGGCACCGAGTGAGGAGGCCGCGTCGTTCGCCCGCGAGCGGGGCATCTCCGTCGCCGCGGCCGAGCAGCGGCTGGGCTGGCAGGCGGTCGCGCCCGACCTGCTCGAGCGGTTGCCGGCCGAGCTCGGCGAGCGGTTCGGCGGCGTGTGGATCGACGGCCAGGGCGGCGACCGGGTGAAGGTCGGCCTCACCGGGTCGCTCGACCCCGCGGCCGCCACGATCATCAACCGGGCCGCGACCGCGCTGGGCCTCGGCGCGGCCTACGACGTGGTGCTCGTCGCCCGGTCGGCGGCGGCGCTGGAGCGGAGCATGGACCGGCTCGGGCCCGAGATCGCCCGGGTCAACACCGGTGCTCCGGCCGGGCTCGCCGGCGGGGTGCGGCCGGACCTCAACGCACTGTGGCTGGGCGTGCCGTCCGGCGCGACGGCGGACCAGCTGGCGCTCGTCGAGACGACCCGGCAGGCCCTGGGCTCCGGGCTGGTCGTCGGCTCGGCGCCGCGCGGACTGCGCCCGCTGGCCTGCGCCGGCCAGTTCTGCGACCCACCGCTGCGGGGCGGGATCCGGGTCACGCACCCGACCGGCTCGTGCACCGGCGGCTTCCTGGCGAAGTCCAAAGTGGACAACGAGCTGTACCAGTTCACCGCCGGGCACTGCGGCGAGGACCGCAGCGGCAACTGGAGCACCCAGTTCACCGACGGCTCGGCGCACGTCATCGGCGCGATCCACCACTGGGAGTACAACGCATCCGGTGACGCCGCGATCCTCAGCATCAACAACGAGGCCGGCTGGTCTCCCGCCGCGCAGGTCAGGGTGACCCCCGGTGCGTTCACGACCGAGAACCAGCACTACGGGATCGCCGCGGACAAGCTGAGCGTCCTCGGGATGCGCATCTGCGCCACCGGCGCCTTCAACCTGATGAGCTGGTGCGGCTTCGTGATGATGCTGAACGTCAGCGTGTCCTACACCGGGCCCACCGTGCACCACCTCGGCTGGACGAACCTGTGCTCGGTCCCGGGCGACAGCGGGGCGCCGATGTACGCCAAGCACAACGCATACGGGATCCTGGTCGCCGGCAACGACGAGTGCTCGACCCTGTACCAGGGGATCCGCTCCGCCGAGACGCTGCTGAACGTGGACGTCCTGCACGGCTGAGAGGTGTAAGCCGGCAGCGGCGGGTAGGGGTTTGGGGCGGAGGCGGCGCGGCCGGAGCACGTCGTGACGGCGGTCCGGTGCGCACGCGTTCGCGAGCGAACCAGAGACCCGTGCTCACGGTGTGGAGGACATGCTGATGACTGCTGTCGTGGCGAAGCGAAGGTTCTGGGTCGAGGACGGATCGTGCGTGACCTCGGCGCGCGGGGCGGAGGTGCTCGACACGCCGCTGCTGAACAAGAACACGGCGTTCACCCAGCGGGAGCGAGAGGAGCTGGGCCTGGAGGGGCTGCTCCCGTCCGCGGTGCAGTCGCTGGAGGATCAGGTCAGGCGGGTGTACGAGCAGTACCGCCAGCAGCCGACCGACCTGCTGAAGAACGTCTTCCTGGCGATGCTGCAGGACAACGACGAGGTGCTGTTCTACCGGCTGCTGACCGAGCACCTGCGGGAGATGCTGCCGGTCGTCTACGACCCGACGGTGGGTGAGGCGATCAAGCGGTACAGCCACGAATACCGCCGCCCGCGCGGGGTGTACCTGTCGATCGACGAGCCCGACCGGATCGAGGCGGCGTTCAACGACCTGGGGCTGGGTGCCGGCGACGTGGATCTGATCGTCGCCTCCGACGCCGAGGAGATCCTCGGCATCGGCGACTGGGGCGCCGGCGGGATCGGCATCGCGGTCGGCAAGCTCGCCGTCTACACCGCCGCGGCCGGGATCGACCCGGGCCGGGTGATTCCGGTCTCGCTGGACGTCGGCACCGACAACGAGCAGCTGCTCAACGACCCGGACTACGTCGGCAACCGGCAGGCCCGGGTGCGGGGGAAGCGCTACGACGACTTCATCGACGCATATGTGCGGGCCGCGACGAAGCTGTTCCCCGACGCGCTGCTGCACTGGGAGGACTTCGGCCCGAGCAACGGCCGCCGGATCCTGGAGCGCTACCGCGACCGGATCTGCACCTTCAACGACGACATGCAGGGCACCGGCGCGATCGTGCTCGCCGCGGCCCTCAGCGCCGCCCGGGTGGCCGGCACCCGGATGCGCGACCAGCGCATCGTGGTCTTCGGCGCCGGCACCGCCGGCATCGGGATCGCCGACCAGCTGCGCGACGTGATGGTCCGCGACGGCCTGGACAAGGACGCCGCGACCCGCCGGATCTGGTGCGTGGACAAGCAGGGCCTGCTCACCGACGACATGTCCGGCCTGCGGGACTTCCAGACCCCGTACGCCCGGCCCGCCGCGGAGGTCAAGGACTGGGCCCACGAAGGCGCCATCGGGCTCGCCGAGGTCGTCGCCGCCGTGCGGCCGAGCATGCTCATCGGCACCTCGACCGTGCACGGCGCGTTCACCGAGGACATCGTCACGGAGATGGCCCGGCACGTCGACCGGCCGATGATCTTCCCGCTGTCCAACCCGACCGAGCGCATCGAGGCGATGCCGGACGACCTGATCCCGTGGACCGGCGGCCGGGGGCTCATCGCCACCGGCATCCCCGTCGCACCGGTCACCTACAAGGGTGTCGAATACGCCATCGGCCAGGCCAACAACGCCCTGCTGTACCCGGGGCTGGGCCTCGGCGCGGTGGTGGCGCGGGCGCGGCGGGTCAGCGACGGAATGTTCGCCGCGGCCGCCGACGCCGTGGCCGGCCTCGTCGACGTGAGCACCCCGGGTGCGTCGCTGCTGCCGCAGGTGGAGAACCTCCGGGAGGTGTCGGCGACCGTCGCCGTCGCCGTCGCGAAGCGGGCGGCCGAGGAGGGCCTCGCCCAGGTGACGCTCAAGGACCCGGTCCAGCAGGTCCAGGACGCGATGTGGCAGCCGGAGTACCGCCCGATCAAGGCCGGGTGACGCCATGACCTCTGTCAGCCAGACGGCGCCGAAGGTCCGCGACGTCCCCATCGGCCTCGACGGCACCGGCACCCGCCGCGAGTTCGACAGCCTCGGCGACGTCGACGTGCCCGCCGGGCGCTACTGGGGCGCGCAGACCCAGCGCAGCCTCGAACACTTCAACATCGGCGACGACCGGATGCCGAAGGAGGTGTACCACGCCTACGGCACCGTCAAGAAGGCGGCGGCCATCGTGAACACGGCCGCCGGTCGGCTGCCCGAGTGGAAGGGCCGGCTGATCCAGCGGGTCTGCGACGAGGTGACCAGCGGGGCCCTGGACGAGGAGTTCCCGCTGTACGTGTGGCAGACCGGCTCGGGAACGCAGAGCAACATGAACGTCAACGAGGTCATCTCCAACCGGTGCATCCAACTCGTCGGCGGGACGCTCGGCTCGCAGCAGCCGGTGCACCCCAACGACGACGTCAACATGGGACAGTCGAGCAACGACACGTTCCCCACGGCCATGCACATCGCCGCGTACACGATGGTGACGGGCAGGACCGTCCCCGCCCTGAAGCGGCTGCGGGACGCGATCGAGCACAACGCGCGGGCGTGGCGCGACGTGGTCAAGATCGGCCGGACGCACCTGGAGGACGCGACCCCGCTCACCGTCGGCCAGGAGTGGTCGGGCTACCACGCCGCCCTCGCCGACGCGATCGCCGACGTCGAGCACGCCACCCACGGCCTGCTGCAGCTGGCCATCGGCGGCACCGCGGTCGGGACCGGGCTCAACGCCCCCACCGGCTTCGGCGAGCAGGTCGCCAGGGAGATCGCCACGATGACCGGGGCGCCGTTCGAGGCCGCGGCCAACCCGTTCGCCGCGCAGGGCACCCTCGACCGGATGGTGCGGGCGCACGGCGGCCTCAAGTCGGCGGCCGTGACCCTGTTCAAGATCGCCAACGACCTGCGCTGGCTGGGATCCGGGCCCCGCACCGGGATCCACGAGCTGCTCCTGCCGGCCAACGAACCGGGATCGTCGATCATGCCGGGCAAGGTCAACCCGACCCAGGCCGAGGCCATGCTCATGGTCGCCATCCAGGTCATCGCCGCGGACACGGCGGTCACCATGGGCGGCGCCGAGGGCAACTTCGAGCTCAACGCCTTCCGGCCGATCCTCATCGACAACTACCTGCATTCGGCGCGCATCCTCGCCGACATGTCCGAGCACTTCCGCGAGTTCATGGTCGAAGGCGCCAAGCTCAACGAGGGCCAGTTGACGCAGAACGTCGAACGCTCGGTGATGATGGTGACCGCGCTGTCGCCCGTCATCGGCTACGACAGGGCCGCGGTCATCTCCTACTACGCCATCGCCCACGACCTGACCCTCAAGCAGGCCGCGCTCGCCAACGGCGTCAGCGAGGAGCTCTTCGACCGGGTCGTCGACCCCCTCGCCCTCACCCGAGGCGGCTCGGCCGGCTGAACATCGCCCCAGCTGAACATTGATCCGGCTGAACATCGCCCCGGCTCCGTCGCAGGAGCCGGGGCGGTCACGGCGCGGTCCAGGCGCGGACGGTCAGCGCCACGCCTGGTGAGTGGTGACGCCGCCGGGGTTGCAGTCGTACTGGACGAGCTTGGCGAGGGCCAGGATGCTGCCGTCGCGGACGGTCAGGCACTTCCAGCTGTTGCGGTTGACGAAGTGGTAGTAGCCGGGCACCGTGAGGATCGGGGCCTGGTACCACCACTGGTTGGTGTCGCCGTGGCAGGTGTACTGCTGCACGACCGCGTTGTTGGACTTGCTGCGGTCGCGCACGTCGAGGCACTTGCCGCTGTTGTAGTTGCGGATCAGGTAGAAGCCCTCGTCGCCGACCGGCTCCAGGGTGAACAGCTGGGCCGTCGAGCCGTTGCAGGGCGACTGCTGCAGTTGCAGCTTGTTGCTGGTGCCCCAGTTGGGCACATCCATGCACTGGCCGCTGTGCGCCACGTCCCAGGAGCTCCACACGGGGGCCGCCGCGGCCTGGGCCGCCGCGACCGGCGTGATGGCCAGCCCGGCGCCGAGGACCAGCGCCAGCAGGACCCGGCGAACGAATGTGATCAACGTAGTTCCCACCTTCAGTCGTGCGCCGCCGGTCTGGCGGAGCGCTGCCGAGGACCGTCCCCGGCACCGCTGGAACGGCGCTGAAACGGCGCTGAAACCCCGGACCTCGGACAACCCGGTGGCACCGGTCCCGGGGACACCGGGCCGCCGGAACAGTCGGAGGTGCGACGCAGAGGTCCCGCCGGGCGCGCGGTCCTCGATACGGTGCACCGGGTGCGGGTGAGGATGCTCGGCCCGGTCGACGTGACCGACGGCGACGCCGTGCGGCAGGTCTCGGGCCTGCGGCGCAAGGCGGTCCTCGCCGTGCTCGGGTTGTCGGCCGGACGGGTGGTGAGCGTCGAGCACCTCGTCGATGTCGTCTGGTCCGGCGCGCCGCCGGCGACCGCCGCGAACACGTTGCAGAGCCACATCTCCCACCTGCGGACCGTCCTCGGCCGCCGGGAGGCGGTCGTCGCCCGCCCACCCGGCTACCTGCTCGCCCTCGACGGCGAGGCGACCGACGTCCAGCGCGCGGAGCGGCTGATCCTTGCCGGCCGCAACGACGCCGACCCGGCCCGGGCCGCCGCGGCGCTGCGGGCCGCCCTGGAGCTGTGGCGGGGGCCGGCACTCGCCGACGTCCGCGCGGTGCCGTGGCTCGAACGGCAGGCCGAGCGGCTGGCGATGCTGCACGCCGAGGCGTCCCACGCCCTCGTCGAGGCCCGCCTCAACCTCGGCGAGCACGTCCAGCTCGTCGCGGAGCTGGGGGAGCAGGCGCGGCAGCACCCGTTCGACGAGCAGGTGCACGCGCAGCACATGCTCGCCCTGTATCGCAGCGGACGGCAGGCCGACGCCCTCGAGGCGTTCCAGCGGCTGCGCCGCCACCTCGGCGAGGAACTCGGCATCGAGCCCGGCCCCGCCGTGCGTGAGCTGCAGGCGCGGATCCTGCGCCAGGAAGCGTGGCTGGATCCGCCGCAGGCGCCGATCGAGGTCCGCGCTGCGCCGCCGGTACCGCGGGAGCTGCCGGCCGCCGTGCACGCCTTCACGGGCCGGTCCACGGAGCTGACCGCGCTCGCCTCGGTCCTCCAGCCGGGGGAGGACCGGGCCGCACCGGCCACCCTGCCGATCGCCGTGCTGTGCGGCTCCGGCGGTGTCGGCAAGACGTCCCTCGCCGTGCAGTGGGCCCATCAGGTCGCGGACCTGTTCCCCGACGGGCAGCTCTTCGTCGACCTGCGCGGCGCACATCACGACGAGCCCCTCGCCCCCGAGGCGGCGCTCGGCGCGATGCTCGGCTCGCTCGGCGTCGCCGCCGCCGACCTGCCGCCGGACCTGCCCGGGCGCACCACCCGCTGGCGCAGCCTGACCGCCGGCCGGCGGCTCCTGATCGTGCTGGACAACGCGCTCAGCGCCGCTCAGGTCCGCCCACTGCTGCCCGGCGCGGCCGGCTGCGCCGTGCTCGTCACCAGCCGCGACGCCCTGGCCGGGCTGGTCGCCCGGGACGGCGCGCAACGGATCCGGCTCGACGTGCTGCCCCCGGCCGACGCGCTCGCACTGCTCACCCGGCTCGCCGGCCCTGGGGCGGGGCGCGAGCCGGCCGCGGCGGCGACCCTCGCCGAACAATGCGCCCGGCTGCCCCTGGCCATCCGGGTCGCGTCGGAGTTGGCCGCCGGGCGGCCGGAGGTTCCCCTCGCGGAGCTGTCCGCGGAGCTGGACGGCGAACGGAGCCGGCTCGACCTGCTGGACACCGGTGACGACGGCAGCGCCGTCCGCGCCGTGTTCTCCTGGTCGGAACGGCACCTGTCACCCGCCGCGGCGCGCTGCCTCTGGCTGCTCGGCCTGCACCCCGGCCGGGAGATCGGCGCCGAAGCCGCCGAAGCCCTCGCCGGCGCGCGGCGGCTGATCGAAACCCTCGAACGGGCCCACCTCGTCGACCGCGTCGCCGGCGGGCGCTGGACGATGCACGACCTGCTGCGCGACTACGCCCGGGAACGCGCCGGCGAAGCCCTCACCGCGGCGGAGCGGGACTCGGCGCTCACCGCGGTGTACACCCACTACCTGACGGCGACGGTCACCGCCTCGGCGACCGTGTTCGAGCCCGGCGCCACCGACCCCCGAGCGGTGGCGCAGGCCCGGGCCTGGCTCGACCTGGAACGGCCCAACCTCGTCGCCGCCGTGCTCACCGCCACCGGCGCGACGCTCGGCGCCGCCGTCGACATCGGCCAGGCCCTGCAGGAATACCTGAAGGTCGGGTATCACGTCGCCGACAGCCTCGCCGTTAACCGGCACCTGCTGGACCTCGCCACCCACGGCGACGACCTCGCCGCGCAGGCCGCCGCGCTGTTCGAGCTCGGCACCGCCCGCGGCCGCGACGAGCGTTACCTGGAGTCGATCGCCGACCTGCAGCGGGCGATGCGACTGTACGAGCGGCTCGGCGACCCGATCGGCGCGGCGAAAGCCCTCGGGTGCATCGGCTCGAACGAGTTCCAGCTCGGCCGGTACGACGCGGCGCTCAGCCACAAACGCGAGGCGCTGCGCGCGTTCCGGGCGGCCGGGCACCGGCTCGGCGAGGCCCGCGAACTGAGCAACATCGGCCGCATCCATTGGCTGCGCGGCCGGCACCGCCTCGCGGTGCAGTGCTACGAGCTGGCCGGCGGGATCTACACCGACCTCGGCGACCGGGTCGGCCAGGGCCGCAACCTGCTCGACCTGGCCGAGGTGCACCAGCGGCACCGCCGGTACGAGCAGGCCCGCGACTGCCACGAGCGCGCCCGCCGGATCCTGCACGACGTCGGCGACGTCACCGCCGAGGCGGTTGCGATCGCCGGGCTGGGCCGCACCGACGCCGAGTGCGGCCTGGACCGGGAGGCGATGGCGCAGCTGCGGCAGGCGGTGCGGATGTTCGAGGGCGTCGCCGACCGGCTCGGCGAGGCCGAGGCCCGCATCGCCGTCGGCGACGCGCACCTGCTCGCCGGCCGGGCCGCCGACGCGCTCGCCGAGCACCGGCGGGCCCTCGCCATCGCCGTCGACATCGGCGAGCGGCGCCTCGAGGCGGAGGCGCTCAACGGGATCGGCCGGGCGCTGCGCCCCGACCGGCCCGCGGAGGCGGCCGGCCTGCACCGGCGGGCCCTGCTCATCGCCCGCGAGCTCGGCGAGCCCGACCGGGTCGCGCAGGCCCTCGACGGGCTCGGTGCCGCGTCCGCGGCGCTCGGCGACGAGGTGACCGCGGCCCGATGCCGGCGCGACGCCCTGGCCGGCTTCCAGGCGCTCGGCGTGCCCACGGCGGACCAGCCGGCCCCGGCGTTCACCCGGATCGCGGCGCCGGCGTCCTGACCGCCGCTCGCCCGTTCGGATGTGAACGTTCCGGGACGGAGCGTGCATCCGTTACGTCGTAGGACGTCCACGGGATGTTCACGCCACGACCATCGCACCAGACACTGGTGATCGTCGATATTGGTCGGCGGCGGTGCCGGGGTCGGCGCCGCACATCGCCGGACGTCTGATCGGAGCAGGTATGACCCGACCGTCTCGTTTGATCGCCGCACTGCTGGCCGGTGCGCTCGCCGCACTCGCCCTGGTCGCCCCGGCCGCCGCGGCCCCGTCAGGGATCCCGTCGAAGGCGACGGCGCAGACCTGGCTCAACGCCCTGACCGTGGCCACCGAGGGCTCCAGCAGCGGCTACTCCCGCGACCTGTTCCCGCACTGGATCACCATCAGCGGCGCCTGCAACACCCGCGAGACCGTCCTCAAGCGCGACGGCACGTCGGTGGTCACCAACAGCTCCTGCGCCGCCACCTCGGGCCGCTGGTACTCCCCGTACGACGGCGCGACCTGGACCGCCGCGGCGGACGTCGACATCGACCACGTGGTGCCGCTGGCCGAGGCGTGGCGCTCCGGCGCCAGCTCCTGGACGACCGCGAAGCGGCAGAGCTTCGCCAACGACCTGACCCGCCCGCAGCTGATCGCGGTCACCGACAACGTCAACCAGTCCAAGGGCGACCAGGACCCGTCGACCTGGCAGCCGTCGCTGTCGTCCTACCGGTGCACCTACGCCAAGATGTGGATCGCCGTGAAGTACTACTGGGCGCTGAAGCTGCAGTCCGCGGAGAAGTCCGCGGTGCAGACGATGCTCAACACCTGCTCCTCCTGAACGGCCCGGCGGCCGGGGCGCGTGCCCGCGTCCCGGCCCCGTCGATCAGCTCACCGGCGGGTGGCCGCCGTCGCCGTCGACCTTGGTGTCCATGATGCCGTCCTCGTCGAGGTCGACCATGGTCACGTTGATGGCGCCGTCGCCGTCGCTGTCGAGCTGGAACAGGTCCGCCTTGCCGTTGCCGTCGGTGTCGATGGCCAGCACGTCGGCGACGCCGTCCTGGTTCGTGTCGACGGCGAGCAGCTCGTCGCGCTGATCGCCCCGGGTCTCGACTGATTCGGTCATGTTCGTCGCCTCTCTGCCTGTGTCCCCGCGATCGCTGGAGGAGCGCATCGTAGCTCCCCGCGGCCCTCAGGGGGACCGGCGCTCCGGGTCGGCACCGCATGCCTGGATCGCCGTGTCGAGGACGGCCGGGAGGGGGTCGCGCTGCTGCCAGCCCGTGTCCTTGAGGCGCAGCAGCAAGGGCAGTGCCTCGCTCGCCCCCAGCTCGGCCGCGGCCTCGACGATGAGGTTCCCGGGATCGTCGGCGAGCCAGGCGAGCAGCGGCGCCAGGGTCCGCGGGTCGCCGCGGCGGGCCAGGCCGACCAGTGCCTCACCGGCGGTGTCGCTGTCCTCGTCGGTCAGCCGGGCGGCGAGGGCGTCGCGGACCGGCTCGTCGTCCACCTCCAGCTGGGAGCCGAGCCCGAAGGTGGCCCAGTCCCGGACCTCCGCGTCGGCGTCCGCGCTGAGCAGGATCAGCGCCGCCACGGCCCGGGCGTCGGGCGGGTCGCCGGCGACGTGCGGCAGGGCGATCGCGACCGCGAGGCGCACGTCCTCGCCGGCGTGCCCGGCGTGGCGCCGGATCGCCGGAAGCGCCCGCGGGTCGCCGACGTGCCCGATCGCGGTGGCGGCGGCGGCAAGGACGTCGGGCCGGTCGTCCGCGCAGGCCGCGGTCAGGATCGGCAGGGTCTCCTCCAGGAACGGGCGGTCCGCCAGGTGGCCGATCTGGCCCAGGACGTCCAGCCCCAGCACGCGGTCGGCGGTGCCGTCGGCGACGGCGAACCGGCAGGCCGCCTCGAACGCCGCCCGGTCGGTGCGGCGGTGCAGCTCGGCGACGAGCTCCCAGCGTGCCCCGGCGTCGACGTCGGTGAACGCGGCGGCGCGGCGCAGCAGCTGATCGGCATCGTCTTGCCCAAGGTCGGTCACCGGCTCACCCTATGGCTGACCCGGGTGAAATACTGTGGCATGAACCTCCAGCACGGTGTCCTCGCGATCGCGGCGGTCCTCGCCATTGTCGCCGTTGCGAAAGTGGCGCCCCGGGTCGGTGTGGCGGTGCCGATCGCGCTGGTCGTCGTCGGCATCGGCGCCAGCTACCTGCCGTTCGTGCCGAACCTGAACGTCGACCCGCACCTGATCCTCACCGTGGTCCTACCGCCGATCCTGTATTCCGCGGCGGTCAACGTGCACGCCACCGACTTCCGGCGCAACGTCAAGGCGATCGGCGGGCTGTCGGTGCTGCTCGTCGTCATCTCGGCGCTCGCCGTCGGGTTCCTGCTGCACTGGCTCATCCCGGACCTCGGCCTGCCCGCCGCGATAGCGCTCGGCGCGGTCGTCAGCCCGCCGGACGCGGTCGCGGCCATCTCGATCGGCAAGCGCCTCGGCCTGCCGCCCCGCCTCGTCATCGTGCTGGAGGGCGAGGGACTCATCAACGACGCCACCGCCCTGGTCATGCTCCGCTCCGCGGTCGCGGCGACGGCCGGTGTGGTGTCGTTGTGGGACGTGGTCGGCGACTTCGCGTTCGCCGTCGCCGCCGGGCTCGTCATCGGCCTGCTCGCCGGGCTGCTCACGGTGTGGATCCGGGCGAAGCTCGACGAGCCCGTGCTGACCACGGCGATCTCGTTCACCGTGCCGTTCCTCGCGTTCGTCCCGGCCGAGGAGATCCACGCCTCCGGGGTGCTGGCCGTGGTCGTCGCCGGCCTGGTCACCGGGCATCAGAGCGCGCGGCACTTCACCGCACAGGACCGCATCAGCGAGCGCACCAACTGGCGCACCATCCAGCTGCTGCTCGACAACGGCGTGTTCCTGCTCATGGGATACCAGATCGTCACCGTGGTCGGCGACGTGCACCACGGCGACGACGACGTCGCCCGCACCGTCGCCATCGGTCTCGCGGTGACGGCCGCGCTGGTGCTGCTGCGGGTGCTCTTCGTCGTGCCGCTCACCGCGCTGCTGCGCCGCGACCAGCGCCGCGCCCTGGCCCGCACCGACCGCCTCCAGGGGATCCTGGCCAAGCTCGTGGAGCGGCAGCACGAGTCGGCGAGGTCGGCGGCGCGGGCCGGCTGGCTCGCCTCGCTGGTGCGCCGCCGGCAGGCCGACGACGCCTACCTGACCACCGAGGGGCTCGGCTGGCGCGGCGGCGCGGCGCTCGCCTGGGCCGGGATGCGCGGCGTCGTCACGCTCGCCGCGGCGCAGTCGCTGCCGCAGAGCGTCCCGCACCGCGCCCAGCTGATCCTCATCGCGTTCACCGTCGCGATCGTCACGCTGCTGGGCCAGGGCGCGACGCTGCCGGTGCTGATCAGGAGGCTGCGCATCGCCGGCACCGACGCCGAGGCCGACCGGCGGGAGCTGGCCCGGCTCATCGGTGAGATCACCGCCGAGGGCGAGGACGTCCTGGACAACCCGGACCTGCGCCAGTCCAGCGGCCGGCCGTTCGACCCGGAGGTCCTCGAGGCCGCCCGCCGGGAGAACGCGGCGATCGGCCAGGCGCTCACCCAGCCGCACGACCCGGCCGAGTCCAGCGTCGCGCACCAGCGCCGCGAGCTGCACCGGCTCCTGCTGGAGTCCGCACATGCGGCGCTGCTGGACGCGCGGGAGTCCGGCACGTACACCTCGCGCGCCCTCGGCCACGTCCAGCACATGCTCGACACGGAGGTCTCCAGCCTGGACCCGGCAGCGGCACACTGAAAAGGCCGCTCCCGGGCAACCGGGAGCGGCCTTCGGAGCCGAACTAGTTGGAGGCCACGCCGAGGCCGGCGCTGCCCTCGGAGCCCTCGGCGCCGCCGCCGGTGTGGCCCTCGGTGATCGAGGTGAACGCGGAGTCCAGCTGCGCCTGCAATGCGTCGAGCTGCGAGAACTCGGCCTGGTGCGAGGACTCGCTGCCCTCGGCGGCGAAGACGTGGTCCGACTCGGCGGCCGAGTGGTCGTAGGACGTGAAGTCCGACTCCTCGTAGTGCTCGCCCGTCGGGTTGGAGTACTCGACGTGGTGACCCTGGTCGAACGAGGTCGACTCGGCGGACGCGTGGTCCTGCTCGTAGACGTTGAACTGGTTGTTGTAGTCGGCCTCGCTGGCGTCGACCTGGTGGAGCTGGTCCAGCGACTCGTGCTGCTGCCCCGTCTCGATCTGGCCGTAGTCCGTGCCGCCGTCGCCGCCGTACGTGTCGGGCTGGTCGTCGCCGGTGTAGCCGGGGTCGAGCTCGCCGCCGCCGTCGTAGTCGCTCATTCTCGTCCGCCCTCAGGGGAGTCGTGGTGTGTTGCCAAGGAGAACGTTAGGCATGCCGAAGATCCGGCGAATCCCCGGAACGTGCCACGGCGGTCAGCCGGTTGGCGGGGTGCCGTGTTTCCACTGCGCGGAGCCGGCGTCCCACTCTGTGTAGGTGTACGGGTTGTCGAGCACCTTGGCGGCCGGGATGTCGGGGTTCATGCCCTGCTTCCAGGCGTCCGCGCCCATCGTCGCGATCAGGTGCTCGACGGTCCGCTCGACGTCGAGCCGGGCCTTGGCGAGGTCGACGCCGACGAGCTTGTGGTCGCGTTTGACGATCCGGCCGTTGACGAGCACGGTGTGCACGTCGCCGCGCTGGGCCTGGAAGGCGACGTGCCCGTAGGGGTTGAGGATCGGGAACATGACCGGCGAGTCGTCGTTCTTCAGCAGCACCACGTCGGCCTTGCGGCCGGGCTGGAGACTGCCGACGACGCTGTCGAGGCCGAGGGCCCTGCTGCCGCCGCGGGTCGCCCAGTCGACGACCTGCTCGGCGCGCAGGTGCACGTGGGTGACGGTCTCGGCGCGCTCGTGCGCCTGCAGGTGCTCCCGGGACCGGTCGGCGCCGAGGGTGGCGCGCATCGCGGAGAACAGGTCGCCACTCCACCAGACGCTGGTGTCCATCGACAGCGACACCGGGATGCCATGGTCGCGCAGCTGCCAGGTGGGAGGATAGCCCTGCCCGGCGCTCTGCTCGCTCTCCGTCGACACCGACACCGACCCTCCGGTCGCGGCGATGCGATGGTACGAGTCGTGCGTCAGCGTCGCGGCGTGCACGTAGATCGTCGACGGGGTCATGAACCCGTTCTCGTGCATGAGGCGGATGCCGTCGTCGTTCGTGGCACCCCAGACACCGGCGTGCGTACTGACCGGCACGCCCAGCTCCCGGGCGACCTCGAAGGCGGCGCGTTCCGGGAAGGCGGGGTCGCCGGTGACGTCGAACGCCATCTGGAAGCCCAGCAGGTCGTTGCCGCTGATGCGCCGGGACACGAAGTCACGGAACTCCGGGCTGGTCGCCCATTCCCACGGGCCCTGCTGGATGTTGCCGTAGGCGAGCACGAACCTGCCCGGGACGGACTCGAGGGCGTCGGCGGCGGCGTCGGCGTGCTGCGGGGTCTGCAGGCCGTGTGACCAGTCGACGGTGGTGGTGACGCCGGCGTCGAGAGCCTCGAGGGCGCCGAGGACGTTGCCGGCGTAGATGTCCTCGGGGCGGAAGTGCCGGCCGGACTCGAGGTAGTACCAGACGAAGTACTGGGTGAGCGTCCAGTCGGCGCCGTAGCCGCGCATCGCGGTCTGCCACAGGTGCCGATGCGTGTCGATCATCCCGGGCATGATGATGCCGCCGGCGGCGTCGATCTCGACGGCGCCGGGTGGGGCGGTCAGGCCGACGCCGACCTCGGCGATGCGTTCGTCGACGACCAGGACGTCGGCGCCCGGCAGCACCGTGTGTGCGTCATCCATTGTGAGAACCAGACCGTTGCGGAACAGCACCGCGGTCATTGCTGTCATCTCCTGTCGGTACGGATCGCCGGTTCCGGACGATCGTCCGTGTGGCGGTCACAGGATCGAGTGGCGAAAGTGTGGTCCGCCTCACGGGCGCTGTCAAGGTTCCCGACGTGGTTGACAGTCCAGGTGGAGCGGCCGAGACTGTTTGAACGGACGATTGTCCGCTGCACGGACATTCGCGAGGGGGAGCTGTTGGAGGCACCGGACCGGCCACGGGGTCCGCTCAGCGGGCTGCTGGTGGCCGACTTCTCCAGGATCCTCGCCGGGCCCTATGCCACGATGCTCCTCGCCGACCTCGGCGCCGACGTGATCAAGGTCGAGGGGCCCGGCGGGGACGACACCCGCACGTGGATGCCGCCGACCCGCGACGGCGTCTCCACCTACTACCTCGGCATCAACCGCAACAAGCGCTCGATCGCCCTCGACCTGCGCTTGGAGGAGGACCTCGAGGCGGCCCAGGCCCTCGCCGCCCGCGCCGACGTCATGATCGAGAACTTCAAGCCCGGCGGCCTGCGCCGCTTCGGCCTGGACTACACCTCTGTCGCGGCCGCCAACCCCGGCGTCGTCTACGCCTCGATCAGCGGCTTCGGTGCCGGCGCCGGCGCGGCCCTGCCCGGCTACGACCTGATGGTGCAGGCGATCTCCGGGCTGATGAGCCTCACCGGCGACCCGGACGGGCCGCCGTTCCGGGCCGGGATCTCGGTCTTCGACGTGATGGCCGGCATGCATGCGAGCATCGGCATCCTCGCCGCCCTGCACCACCGCACCGCCACCGGCGCCGGCCAGCACGTCGAGGTCAACCTGCTGTCCTCCGCCCTGTCCGGCCTGGTCAACCACAGCAGCGGCTATGTGGCCGGCGGCACCGTGCCGTTCCGGATGGGCAACGCGCACCCGAGCCTGTTCCCGTACGAGCCGCTGCCCACCGCCGACGGCGACCTCATCGTCATCGCCGGCAACGACGGCCAGTTCCGCAAGCTGTGCGCCGTGCTCGGCTGCGAGGAGCTCCTCGACGACCCCCGCTTCCAGCGCAACCAGGACCGCACCGCGCACCGGGAGGCGCTGCGTCCGCTGCTGGTGGAGCGGCTGCGGGCCAAGGGCAAGCAGGAGTGGTTCGACGAGCTGCTCGCCGCCGGCGTGCCGTGCGCGCCGATCAACACCATCGACGGCGGCGTCGCGCTCGCCACGTCACTGGGCCTCGAACCGGTCGTGCAGGTCGGCGCGGTGCCCGGCATCCGCAACCCGATCACGCTCTCGGCGACCCCGCCGCGATACGAGCTGCCGCCGCCCGGCCTGGACGAGCACGGCGAGGAGATCCGGCAATGGCTGAAGAGCTGAGCTTCCCCACCTCCATCGGCACCTCCGACGCCGACAGCATCACGCTGCTCGGCCAGGACCTGGCCGCCGACCTCATGGGCAAGGTCGGCTTCGGCGAGCTCGCCTTCTGGCTCGTCGCCGGCCGCCGTCCCACCGCCGGCGAGACGCGGGTGTTCGAGACGGTCCTGGTGGCCCTCGCGGACCACGGGTTCACGCCGACCGCGATCGCGGCCCGGCTCACCTACGCCAGCGCACCCGAGGCGCTGCAGGGCGCCCTCGCCGCGGGGCTGCTCGGCGGCGGCTCCCGGTTCCTCGGCGTCACCGAGGACTGCGCCGTGTTCCTGCGCGACACCCTGGCCTCCGTCGACGGGGAGCCCGCCGACTGGGACGCGCTGGCCGCCGACGCGATCACGGCCCGGCGCGCCGCCGGCAAGTTCGTGCCCGGCCTGGGGCACCCTGTACACAAGACGCAGGATCCGCGCACACCGGTCCTGATCCGCATCGCCGAGGAGGAAGGGCTGCGCGGGCCGCACCTGCGCCTGTTCGAGGCGATCGGCCGGGTCCACCCCGCGATCCTCGGCCGCACCCTGCCGCTCAACGGCGCCGGGGTCTGCGGCGCGGCCCTCGCCGACCTCGGCCTGCCGGTGGAGATGCTGCGCGGCTTCGCGCTGCTGGCCCGCGCCGCCGGGCTGCTCGGGCACCTCGCCGAGGAGCGCCGCACCGGCCTCGGCCTGGACATCTACCGCACCGTCGACCGGAACGCCCGCTACGTCACACCCGAATGAAAGGACGGCGCCATGGCTGAGGTTGTCGCGGTCATCGCCTCGACGCACCATCCGTTCTACTTCAAGGCCAGCACCGCCACCGGCGCGGACCGCCCACCGTTCGCCGACGAGTGGGTCCGCAAGGTCACCGCGTTCCGCGAGACGCTGACCCGCGCGAACCCCGACGTCCTCGTCATGGTCGGCTCCGACCACTTCCACCAGCTGTGGCTGGACAACATGCCGCAGTTCCTCGTCGGCAAGGCGCCGTTCTACGACGCCAACTGGTACAACGAGGAGCGCGAGTTCGGCCTGCCGCGGATGACGCTGCGCGGCCAGGAGGACCTGTCGGCGCACGTGCTGCGCGAGGGCCTCGACGCGGGCTTCGACCTGGCGTTCAGCAACGAGCTGCGGATCGATCACAGCATCACCTGCCCGATCATCACGCTGCGGCCCGAGGCGGACCTGCCGATCGTGCCGATCTACACCAACATCTTCGCCCCGCCGCTGCCGCAGCCGAAACGCTTCGTGCAGCTGGGCCGCACCATCCGGGAACTCGTCGAGTCGTGGCCGAGCGACCTGCGCGTCGCCGTCATCGGCACCGGGCACCTGTCCCTGGAGCTCGGCGGGCCCCGCCAGTTCGGCCCGCACGGCCCCGACCCGGAGTTCGACCGCCGGGCAGTGCAGTGGATCGCCGACGGCGACCTGGACGGCTGCCTGTCCGAGGTGACCCTCGACAGCCTGCACGCACCCGGCAACGCGACGCACGGGTTCATGGACTTCATGCTCATGATGGGCGTCGCGGGCGACGGTGTGAAGGCCGACTACGTCGACACCTACGACCTGTTCCACACGATGGAGGCCTACTTCACCTGGTACCCGCAGGGAGCGCCGGCATGAGCAAGTACCTGCTCGACAAGTTCCTGTACACAGTGGACAGAGACGCCTCGTTGGTGGAACGGTACCGCGAAGACCCCGCCGGGACCGTCGACTGGTGGGAGTCCACAATGGCCAATGCGCTGCTCAACTGCCACACCGGCGAGGCGAGCACGTGGCAGCGCTTCACCGACGAGGAACGCGCCGCGCTCGCCGGGCACGACCACGTCGCGCTGTTCGCGCTCGGCGCGCACCCGTTCCTCACGCTGACGCTGTTCATCGCGATGTTCGAACGCGACCACGACGAGCCGCTGTTCTACCAGAAGCAGTACGGCGCCCGCCTGGCCCACTTCGACCTGCCGTACCCCGACATCGCCACCTGATGCGCGCCGCCACGATCATCCAGTGCGGGCAGCCGCCGGTCGTCGCCGAACGACCGGCGGTGCCGCCCGCCGACGGCATGGTGACGGTCACGGTGACCGCGGCCCCGATCACCCCGCTCGACGTGCTGTGCGCCACCGGGACGTCCTACTTCGGCGCGCCCGCCGTGCCGTACGTCCCCGGCGTGCAGGGCGTCGGCACCCTCGACGACGGCACGGCCGTGTGGTTCCCGACCGACGCCGGCATGCGCCCCGGCGACGGCAGCATGGCCGAGCAGGTCACCGTGCCGGCAGCCACCGTGGTGCACCTGCCCGACGGCGCCGACCACCGGCTCATCGCCGCCCTCGGGCTGTCCGCGGTCGCCGCCTGGCAGGCCCTGACCTGGCGCGGCGAGCTGCGCCCCGGCGAGCAGGTGATCATCCTGGGCGGCGGTGGCATCGTCGGGCAGGCGGCGATCCAGCTCGCCCGGCTGGCCGGCGCGCGACGGGTCATCGCCGCCTGCCGGTCCGAGGCGGCGCGGGAACGCGCGGCCCGCCTCGGCGCGGACGCCGTCGTGCCGCTGCACGACACCGACGACGTGGTGACGCTCGCCCGGCGGCTGCACGACGCCGCCGACGGGCCCGTCGACCTGGTGCTCGACCCGCTGTTCGGGATCCCGGCCGCGGCCGCCCTGCGGACCCTGCGCCGCGGCGGCCGCCTGGTGAACCTCGGCAGCGCCGCCGGCGAGGTCGCGCCGCTGGACTCCGCGACCCTGCGCAGCGGGTCGCTGCGGGTGCTCGGCTACACCAACAACGAGCTCAGCGCCGCGGAGAAGGGCGCGACGATGCGGTACCTCGCGGACCACGCGGCCGCCGGCCGGCTCGTCGTGGACTACGCGCCGGTGCCCCTCGCGGACATCGGTGCCGCCTGGACGGCGCAGGCGGAGGGCCGCGCGCAGCGGCGGACGGTGATCGTCCCGACTAGGCTCGGCGCATAACAGACCACGACAGTTGAGGCGGCGATGGCACAGCGCGGAGAAGGACCGGACTTCATCGAGGCCCTGGCCCGCGGGCTGGACGTGATCCGGGCGTTTCACGCCGACCGCCCGCGCATGACCCTCGCCGAGGTCGCCGCCGCCACCGGCCTGGCCCGGCCCACCGCCCGCCGCATCCTGCTGACCCTGGAGGAGCTCGGCTACGTGCGGACCGCGGCCGGCGGCCACGAGCTCACCCCGCGCGTGCTCGAACTCGGCATGGCGTATGTCGGCGCGCTGTCGCTGTGGGACATGGCCCGCCCACACATGGAGCAGCTCGTCGCCGCGACCGGCGAGTCGTCGTCGATCACCCAGCTGGACGGCTCCGACGTGGTCTACCTCGCGCGGGTCGCCGTACCGAAGATCATCGCGCTGCGGGTGCAGATCGGCACCCGGTTCCCGGCGACCGTCACGTCCCAGGGCAAGGTGCTGCTCGCCGCGCTGCCGCCGGAGCAGCTCGACGCCGTGCTCGCGTTGCCCAGCCGCTCGGGCATCCAGCCGTGGGTGCGGCACGGCCGGGCCGCGATCGACGCCATGCTGCGCGAGGTCAACGCCCGCGGCTGGGCCCTCGCCGACAATGAGCTCGCGCCGGGCATCCGGTCCGTCGCCGTGCCCATCCGCGACGGGCGCGGCGAGGTCCGCGCGGCCATGAACGTCACCGTCAACTCGGCCGAGACCAGCACCAAGACCCTCCTCGACCGGCACCTGCCGCACCTGCAGCGGGCCGCCGGCGCGATCAGCTCCGACTGGGCGCTGTGGCAGTCCCGCCCGCAGGTGGACCAGGCGTCGGCCGACCCGTCCCCGGTCGTCGCGCGGCACTGACCCCGCCACGGGCGGGGTACGTTGGCGGTGGACCCCCTCCGCAACCGTTTGGCAAGGCGATGCCATGCTCCATGACGCTTTTCTCCTGCTGGTCGGCGTGCTCGCGTCGGCCGCGATCGTGCTGACCGTGGCCTCCGCGACGCACACGCTGGTGGTGCCCCGTGGCACCGCGGTCCTGCTGACCCGCTGGGTGATGGCCGGGAGCCGGGCGCTGTTCGACCTGCGGCTGCGATGGGCCCGCACCTATCCGGAGCGCGACCGGGTGCTGGCGCTGTTCGCGCCGCTCACGCTGCTGGCGTTGCCGCTGGTGTGGCTGACGATCATCCTGGCCGGGTTCGCCGCCCTCTACTGGTCCCTCGGCGTGCGTCCGTGGCAGAACGCGTTGCTGGACAGCGGCTCGTCGCTGCTGACGCTGGGTTTCCACCAACCGGGTGGCGTCGACACCGGCGTCCTGCAGCTCATCGAGGCCACGCTCGGCCTGGGACTGCTCGCGCTGCTGATCAGCTTCCTGCCGGCGCTGTACGCCAGCTACTCCCGCCGCGAGATCCTGGTGACGGCGCTGGAGTGCGAGGCCGGCACCCCGCCGTCGGCCACCGAGCTGCTGGAGCGGCTGCTGCGGGTCAAGGGCCTGTCGCTGCTGGACGGCTACTGGCACGAGTGGACCCGCTGGTTCAACGAGATCGAGGAGACGCACTCGTCCAACCCGCTGCTGGTGTTCTTCCGCTCCCCGTCGCCGGACCGGCACTGGGTGACCGCCGCCGGCGCCGTGCTGGACTCCGCGTCGCTGGTGTCCTCGACGTTCGCCTCCGACGACCCGCAACCTTCGCACGCGGAGCTGTGCGTGCGGGCCGGCACGCTCGCGCTGCGGCGCGTCGGCGACTACTTCCACATGCCCTACGACCCCGATCCTCGGCCGACCGACCCGATCGCGGTCACCCGTGCGGAGTTCGACGAGGCGTGCCACCGGCTGGCCGTGGCGGGGGCGAAGCTCAAGGACGACCGCGATCAGGCCTGGCGGGACTTCGCCGGGTCGCGGGTCTGCTACGAGCAGGTGCTGCTGCAGTTCGCGTCGCTCACCACGGCGCCGCCCGCCCCGTGGTCGGCCGACCGGCCGATCGCCTTCCACCGCCTCCCGGTGACCCGCCGCCGCGCTCGAGCGGGGCTGTGACGCCTCACGGACCTTCTGGGAACGGCCGGCTGTCCTTCCCTGCCCTGCGCGGGTCGATCTGACCGGGGCTTCGGTGGTCCTGGTAACTTGATCCGTCGTCGGATTCGCTGGTGAGCGGTTTGGCGCCGCCCTCCGGCGGTCCGGCCGCCGACTGGCCGCCGGCGGCCAGTGCCGGGAACTTCGCGTCGAACGCCGGCCGTTCGGAGCGGATGCGCGGGATCCGGTCGAAGTTGCGCAGCGGCGGCGGGCAGCTCGTCGCCCATTCCAGGGCGTTGCCGTGGCCCCATGGGTCGTCGACACCGGCGACCCGGCCGGTCCGGTAGGAGTTCCACACGTTGTACAGGAACGGCAGGGTGGCGGCGCCGAGGACGAACGAGCCGATCGTCGAGACCGTGTTCAGCGTGGTGAACCCGTCGGTCGGCAGGTAGTCGGCGTACCGGCGTGGCATGCCCTGGGTGCCCAGCCAGTGCTGGACGAGGAAGGTGAGGTGGAACCCGACGAACGTCAGCCAGAAGTGCACCCGCCCGAGCCGCTCGTCGAGCATCCGGCCGGTCATCTTCGGGAACCAGAAGTAGACGCCGGAGTAGACCGCGAACACGATCGTGCCGAACAGCACGTAGTGGAAGTGCGCCACCACGAAGTACGTGTCGGTGACGTGGAAGTCGATCGGCGGTGAGGCCAGCAGCACCCCCGACAACCCGCCGAGCAGGAAGGTGACGAGGAACCCGATGGCGAACAGCATCGGCGTCTCGAACGTCAGCTGACCGCGCCACATCGTGCCGGACCAGTTGAAGAACTTCATGCCGGTCGGAATGGCGATGAGGTAGCTGAGGAAGCTGAAGAACGGCAGCAGCACCTGACCCGTGCCGAACATGTGGTGCGCCCACACGCTCATCGACAGGGCCCCGATCGCGATGGTGGCGCCGACCATGCCCTTGTACCCGAACACGGGCTTGCGGCTGAAGACCGGGATCACCTCGGTGATGATGCCGAAGAACGGCAGCGCCACGATGTACACCTCGGGATGGCCGAAGAACCAGAACAGGTGCTGCCACAGCATCGGGCCGCCGGTCTCGGGGTCGTACACGTGCGCGCCGAGCACCCGGTCGGCCAGCAGCGTCAGCAGGGCCGCGGCCAGCAGCGGGAAGACCAGGATGACCATCACGGCGGTGATCAGGATGTTCCACGTGAAGATGGGCATCCGGAACATCGTCATGCCCGGCGCCCGCAGGGTGAGGATCGTGGTGATCATGTTGACCGCGCCGAGGATCGTGCCGAGGCCGGACAGCACCAGGCCGACGATCCACAGGTCGGGGCCGATGCCGGGGGAGTCGGTGACGCTGTTGAGCGGGGCGTAGGCGAACCAGCCGAAGTCGGCCGCCCCGTTCGGTGTCATGAACCCGGCGACCACGATGGCGCCGCCGAACAGGTAGAACCAGTAGGCGAGCGCGTTCAGCCGGGGGAACGCGACGTCCGGGGCGCCGATCTGCAGCGGCACGATGTAGTTGGCGAAGGCGAACAGGACCGGGGTCGCGAAGAGCAGCAGCATCACCGTGCCGTGGATGGTGAACAGCTGGTTGTACTGCTCCGGGGAGAGGAACTGCAGCCCCGGCCGGGCCAGCTCGGCGCGCATCAGCAGCGCCATCAGGCCACCGGCGATGAAGAACACGAACGACGTGACCAGGTACATGATGCCGATCTGCTTTGCGTCCGTGGTGCGCATCAGCCGGCCCAGCGCGGACCCCTTGACCATCGGCCGGACCTGGCGCCGGCGGTCCACCGCCACGCCTGGCTTCAACGTCGTCACGGCAACCCCCGAAGCGCAGCACGATCCCTGGCGCCGCTCGCTACCCGATCGCCGACTGCCGAAACGGCCGGTGGCTTGACACCGACGCCGACGGCTGTCCTATAGTCCTATTGTCGTAGGACAAGTGAGGAGCTGGACCCGGGTGATCGAGTTCGTCCTGGATGGCCGGTCGAAGGTCAACACCTACATGCAGCTCGTCCAGCAGGTGAAACAGGCCCTGCGGGTCGGGCTGCTGTCACCCGGGGACCAGCTGCCCAAGGTCCGCGACGTCGCGCAGTCACTGGCCATCAACCCCAACACGGTGCTGAAGGCCTACCGCGAGCTGGAGCTGGAGGGGCTCGCCGAAGGGCGGCCCGGCGTCGGCACGTTCGTGCGGCGCAGCCTCGCCGGCGAGTCACTCGGCAGCCAGGCGGCGCTGCGCGAGGAGCTCGTCGACTGGCTGCACCGCGCGCAGGCGGCCGGGCTCACCGACGAGGACGTCACCGCCCTCGTCGAGACCACGATGCGCGCCGCACGCCAGGCTTCCGTATGAGCTTCCGTATGAAAGGAAACGCGATGGAGCACGTGCTGGAGGCCGATGGCCTCGGCAAGCGGTACGGGGGACGCTGGGCCCTGCGCGACTGCACACTGCACCTGCCGGCCGGCCGGGTCGCCGCGCTCGTCGGCCCCAACGGCGCGGGCAAGAGCACGCTGCTGCACCTGGCGGTCGGGCTGCTGCGGCCCGACGCCGGCGCGGTGCGGGTCTTCGGCGCCGCACCGTTCGAGAACACCGGCACCCTCGCGGACATCGGGTTCGTCGCGCAGGACACCCCGATCTACCGCGACTTCACCGCCGACGACCTCGTCACGATGGGCGGCAAGGTCAACCGGCGGTGGGACGCCACGCTGGCCCGCACCCGCCTCGCGCAGCTCGGCATCCCGCCCCGGACCCCGGTCGGGAAGCTCTCCAACGGCCAGCGCGCCCAGGTGGCCCTGGCCCTCGCCCTGGCGAAGCGGCCCCGCCTGCTCCTGCTCGACGAGCCGGTGGCGAGCCTCGACCCCCTCGCCCGGCGGGAGTTTCTGCAGTCGCTGATGGGCAGCGTCGCCGAGTCGGGCACCACCGTGCTGCTCTCCTCGCACATCCTCGCCGACCTGGAGCGCTCCTGCGACTTCCTCGTCGTGCTGCAGGGCGGCCAGGTGCAGCTGGCCGGCGCCGTCGACGACATCGTGGCCGGGCACCGGCAGCTGGTCGGCCCGCGGCACCTCGGCGGCCCGATCGGCGGCGTCGCCGCCACCGTCCGCGCCCGGCACACCGACCGGCAGTCGACCCTGCTCGTGCGCACCGCCGGCCCGATCCAGGACCCGGCGTGGACGGTCCGCGAACTGACCCTGGAAGACCTCATCCTGGCCTACCTCGCCGACGGCGACACCCAGGCCAACCACGCGGCGTGGGGAGTAGCGGCATGATCTGGTTGACCTGGCGCCAGCACCGCCGGCAGGCCCTGTTCACCCTGCTCGGCTTCGTGGCCCTCGCCGCGTTCGTCGTGCCGACCGGCCTGTCGATGCGGCACGCCTATGACCGGCTCAGCCTGGCCGGCTGCGACGGCGGCACCGCGTGCGCCGCGAAGCTCGACGAGTTCACCAACACCTACGGCGCGCTGGTCTTCGTCAGTGTCCTCATGCTCACCCTCCCGCTCGTCGTCGGCCTGTTCTGGGGCGCGCCCGTCGTCGCCCGCGAGGTCGAGCACGGCACCCACCGGATGATCTGGACCCAGGGCATCAGCCGCCGGCACTGGGCCCTGAGCAAGACAGCCCTGCTCGGCGGCGCAGTCGTCGTCCTCGCGGTGGTGTACGGCGCGGGCATGTCCTGGTGGTATGCACCCCTCGGCCGGGTCGACTTCCGCCAGAACCGGTTCACCCAGATCTTCTTCGACATGCAGGGCATCGCCCCGGTCGGCTACACCCTCTTCGCCGTCGCGCTCGGCCTCTTCGCGGGCACCGTCCTGCCCAAGGTGCTGCCCGCGATGACCGCCACCCTCGCCGGCTTCGTCGCCGTCCGCGTCGCCGTGACCGTCCTGGCCCGGCCGCACTACATGTCCCCGGTGTCCCGCACCGAGTCCATCTTCAAGGCGCCGGGCAGCCGCGACGACCTCGTCGGCGACTGGGTCCTGGCCAAGAGCACCCACCAGGCCGACGGCACCTTCGTCGCCTCCGGCACAGTGCGCTGCCCAGCGCCGGACAACTGCGCCGCGGTCACCGACTTCGGCCTGCGCCCCGGCGCCTACAACGCCCTGCTGGTCCAGCCCGCCGACCGCTTCTGGGCCTTCCAGTGGATCGAGACCGGCATCTTCGTCGCCCTCGCCGCACTCCTGGTCTGGTTCGCCGTCCGCCGCATCCGCCGCATCGCCTGATGCGGTCCCGGCCCCGCGTCCGCGCAACCAGCTAACGCCGGGCGTCGGCCGCCGCGAGCCCCGCGCGCAGCGCCTCCCGGGCCGTGGCGTCCCACGGCCCGGAGCCGGCCAGGCGGTGACGGAGAAGCTCCCCGGCGGGGTGGTCCGCAACCGGACCTTCGACGGGCTCGGCAGGCTGACCGGGGAGACCGGCACCGGCGCCGTGGCCAGGTCCCTGGACTACGACGCGGCCGGCCGGATCGTCAAGATGGGCGGCCCCACCGGCGACACCACCTACACGTGGAACGACCGGGGGCTGCTCACCCAGTCAACCGGCGCGGCCGGGGCAGCCACGTTCGGCTACGACGGCGACGGGCACGTGACCACGAAGACCGACGCCGCCGGCACCTCGGCAATCACCTACGACCTCGCCGGCCGGATCCTCACCGCGACCGACCCGCTGACCAGCACCACCCAGAACTTCACCTACGACAGCACCAGCGGGCAGCTGGTCAAGCGGCAGTACGGCACCGGCGCGCAGCAGGTGTACACCTACGATCCGCAGGACCGGCAGGTCAGCACCGAGGAGTGGCGCAAGGCCGACAACACGATGCTCAGCAGCACCACGTACGACCGTGACCGCGACGGCCTGCTCACCTACCGGTGCTCCGGCGCGCAGACCGCGCAGAACCCCGGCACCACGTACGCCTACGACGGCCTCGGCCGGCTGGCCTCCGCCACCGCGACCGCGGCGACGACGTACACCTACGACAACGCGTCCAACCTGATCGGTACGACCGGCGCGGGCACGACCCGTACCGCCACCTACGACCAGCGCAACCGGCTGCTGTCGGCGACCTCCACCGGCGCTCAGCCGGGCACCGAGACCTACACCTGGTCGGCCCGGGGCACGCCGAACTCCAGCGTGGTCAACGGCGCCACCAGCACCTTCCAGTTCGACGCGTTCGAGCGCCTGACCAGGGCCGTGACGCCGGGGCAGACGCTCGACTACACCTACGACAGCCTCGACCGGCTGGCCCAGCGCAACGGCTTCAACTCCAGCTACGCCGACCAGACCAACAACGTCGTCAAGGGCGCCGGCTCCGGTGAGGAGGCGGCCCTCTTCCGGCTGCCGAGCGGGCTGGTCACCTCGTCGAAGGTGGGCACCGCCGCCGGTCAGGCGCTGCTCACCGACCAGCAGCACGGCGACGGCGTCGCCACCGCCGACCCGGCCACCGGCGCGGTGAGCGGCACCGCGACCTACAGCCCGACCGGGACGCGCACCACGACCGGCTCGAGTGTGCCGGTCGGCTTCCAGGGCGGGTCCACCGACGCCGTCACCGGTATGACGAACGCCAGCGCCCGCTGGTACTCGCCGTCGGCCAGGTCGTTCGTGTCCCGCGACACATGGACGCTGGAGCCGGACCCGGTGGCGCAGACCAACCGGTACCTGTACGCCAACGGCGCGCCGACCACCTTCTCCGACCCCGGCGGCCACTACCCCTGCTTCCCGTGCGAGGGCGGCGACGGACCCGGCACCCCGCCGCCGCCGAACCAGCCCACCAAGCCCAACCCGCCCACGCCCCCACCGCCGCCGTGCACCAAGTGCGGAGGTGGCGGCGGTGGTGGCGGCGGTGGCGGTGGCGGTGGCGGTGGCGGTGGTGGCGGCGGCGGCGGCGGATCGACCCAGGTCTCCATCCCGCCACGCAAGCCGATCGGTTCGGAGCCGAACCAGCGGCCGGGCAGCGTCGACCTCAACGGCGGCCAGCCGGTCGGCAACACCAACATGGTCGCGACACCACCGACGGTCTCGCAATGCCTCGACGACTGCGCCAACGGCCCGAACTACACGCCTGCCTACATTCCCGGCCGAACCCCGATCCCGTGCGGTCCGGGCAACTGCCCGATCGGCCAGAACGGTCAGCCGTCCTCGGACATCTGCGACTGGCCCAGCGTGGACACCGTCTGCGGCCTGCGGGACTTCCCGGCCTGGCTGGGTGATCTCATCCTGGAGTGAGGTGATCTCAGCGAGCAGTGGCGGCTAACCCCGGTCCTACATTAGCGTCGATCATGGCCCTCGTGAAAAGTTACATTGAGTGGTACTGATTGCTCGCCGGTCAACTTGCTGTCGCAGCGACCTCCGGGCGGCAACCGTACGGCATTTCTTCTGACTTGGTCAGCGTGTCCCGCACGGCACCGGCGAGCGCCTCGACGTATTGACCCTGGGACGTGTAGTAGTTCGGCACCGAGACGCCGACAGCCGTGTTCCGGTCGACGGTGGTCCAGGTGGTTGAGCTTCCGGTCGGGTGCGTCGCCCAGCATGTGCCGGAGACCAGGTAGACCATGTCCTCCTTCGCCACCGATCGCTTGGCGGTGTCGCACCGCACGATGATCGGCGGCTCTCCGAAAGCCGCGGCGAACCTGTCGTTGGGCGCGGTGACGGGACGGCGTGTCGCTTCCAGGAGGTTCATCGGCAGGCTGCCAACCAGGGCTTGACATACTGCGGCCCGCTGGGACCCGGGTGTTGCCGAGACGGGCAGCGGTGCGGTGGGGACCGGACGGTTCTCACCCATGGGCTGCGGCCGGCTGATCATCCAGACCGCCACACCGGTGATGATCGCCACCGGCACGGCGACGACGGCGGCGAGCACCTGGGGCGGCCTGCTCGTGCGTTCCATGCAACCCTTTCGAACGGCATGAGCCCGCATCAATCGTCGACGACACGGCATGGTCGTTCGTGGCTTCGGCGGACTCTTCGCGCAAGGTTTGAGTCAGTGAGTCGAGTGCGGAACATCCTATAAACGACCGGTCCACCACCGGCGGCTGGGCCGTGCCGAACCGGATGGCGACGTCGTGCTGCCCGAGGAGTGCGGCGCACCTGGTTAACCCGGAGCGACACGGGCGTATCGGTCAGTTCGGGCGATGCTTGATCAGGGCGCGGGGCCCGGTAGGTAATTCTCCCCGCAAGATCACCCACACGGTGCGGACCCACGTGATCGCCTATCACGGCATCAGCCGGGCAACCGCCTACCGCTACCGCGACGAGGTCCTGTCGCTGCTGTCCGGCCGGGCCCTCGAGCTGGCCGACGCCCTGCACCGGGTTCAGGCCGAGGGCTGGTCCCACGTCATCCTCGACGGCAAAGTCATCGCCACCGACCGGTGCCATGAGAAGACCATCAGTAAGAAAGGGAAAGCCATCGACGTCTGGTATGCCGGGAAGACCCACGACTTCGGCGGCAACATTCAAGCGGTGATGCGTCCGGACGGCTTGCCGATCTGGGTGTCCGATGTCGAACCCGGGTCGACCCACGACCTGAGTGTTGCCCGGGAACATGCCCTAGGCGCGTTGTACGCCGCGGCCACGCGGGGCCTGCCCGCCCTGGCCGATCCCGGATACGAAGGTGCAGGCCACGGCGTGTGCACCCCGGTTAAGCAACCCGCCGACGGACGCCAACTCGCCTTCGACACCCGCACCTACAACATGTTGCTGCGGTCGATGCGCTGTATCGGCGAACGAGGCTTCGCCCTGCTGACCCAACGCTGGCGCGTGTTGCAACACGTCACCGCCTCACCGACAAAGATCGGCGATATCGCCAGGGCCACGCTCGTGCTCACACATTTCGAACACGGCTACCTAACTTGTTGAGATCACCTCAGTGGGCCGAGAAGCTCTGCCGGGCCGGCGTCTGTGGTGGGTTGACAGTCCTCTTCGGCGTTCTGCTCGGAATGTTCTGCGCCGCCGAGAGTGTATTGTGCCTCGCGATCGGTGGCGTCCTCATCGGGATCTATCAATTCTCCGTATGTGTGTGGCTCAACGATCCACAGACCTGGGATCAGTGGTCATATTGTGTGACCGACATGTTGTACGCCGTTTTCGGAGCTACCGGTGGCGGAAGATTGCTTGGAAATGGACTGCGAAAATTGTTCGAACGTTGGTTCGACAGGCCCATCGTCCCGTGGAACCCGAAGCTCCCTGGAATTCCGAAGATCCCAGGCCTCCCGAAACTCCCGGGATTCCCGAATCTCCCGAAGCTGATCGGTCCGTGGTGACGTGATGCGAAGAGTGCTGGCGGCACTGGGAATCGCTCTCTTCATCGGTTTCCTCGGATGGCTGCGTCACATCACAGGTCTTTCGGTGTTCCTTGTGTTGGCTGGCCTCACGGTGGGCGTCCTCATCAGGATCCTCTGGCTGGAGCCCCGGCAGGAGTCCGGGACACCACCGGAGCAGGTCCGGGACGGCGAGGACGCGGCCCCGCCCGACACGGAGTGACGCGGCGTGCGCCGCGGCCGGCACCAAGTCCGGGCCGCGGCGGGGCTCGATCAGGCGGTGATGTCGGCGCTGTCGATGGCCACGTTCCAGCCGGAGCTGGCGGCGTTCTTCGTGCCGGTCACCCGGACCCGCAACGTGTGCGCCCCGGCGGTGAGGACCGGGCTGGTCCACACCACCCCCGAGGCGTTGCGGGTCGCGGCGTAATTGTCCACCAGGGTCTCGGCGCCGCCGTCGACGGAGACGGCGATGATCTGCTGGTCGACGTCGCGGACGGCGTGCAGGGCGACCCGGGTGCCGGTGAACGGCAGCTGCGCCGTGGAGCCGGCGGTGAAGCTCCAGTTCGCGGTCCCGGCGTACATGTCGGCGATGCCCGTGGCGAGGCCCCAGCCGGCGCTGTAGACGAACCGGCCGTCGTTGCCGTCGATGATGCTCGGCGGCGCGGCGGCGGTGACGTCGGCCCGGTCCAGGGCGATGTTGATGCCGGTGGAGGCCGGGTTGCGCTGGCCGGTGTTGACGATCGTGACGGTGTGCGGGCCGTTGCCGAGCGTGGCGCTGGTCCACACGACGCCGGAGGCGTTGCGGGTGGCGGCGTAGTTGTCCACTGTGGCCGGTGCGCCGCCGTCGACGGAGACGGTCATGCGGCCCTGGTCGACGTCGCGGACCGCCCGCAGCGCCACCTGGGTGCCGGTGAACCGGAAGGTGGCGGTCGCCCCGGCGACGTGGCTCCAGTTCGCAGTCCCGGCGTACATGTCGGCCACGCCGGTCGTGACGCCCCAGTTCGCGTCGTAGCTGAAGTCCGCCGTGTTGGCGTCCACGATGGACGGTCCGCCGGTGGTGCCGCCGTCGATCGGGTTGCCGAGGGTCACCGTGTACGCGTCGGTGCCGGCGACCATCGTGACGGGCACATTGAGCGCGCCGCCGGTGACGGTGAGCTCGGCGCTGCTGACGATCAGCGGCGCGGCTAGCGGTGACTGGTTGGGGATGCGCTGCACGGTGACCCGGGCCCGGCCGCCGGACAGCAGCCACGACGGGATCCCGCTGAACGCGACCGTGGTCGTGCCCGTCTGGCCGGTCTGGTTGCCCAGCAGCGCGACGGCCCGCCCGGCGCCCTGGTCGACGGCGGCGGCGACCGCGACGCCGGAGCCGCCGCCGGTGGCCACGAGGTTGCCGGTCAGCTGGGCGTACGCGCGGTACACCCACCACTGGCCGGTCGGTTGGCCGTTGCTGAGCACCGAGTCGAGCGTGCCCGCGGTGCAGCAGTCCGACCAGATCGCGTGCGCGGCCGCCGACACGTCCGACGGGGCGAGCCGGGTGAGGTACCAGGCGAGGTACCCGGGCTGCTGCTGTTGCGAGAATAGGTACTCGTCGATGGTCATCGGCAGCGGCCCGACCCCGCGGGCCGACATGATGGCCTTGGCGTCGTTGGAGTCGGCGAGCGGGTCGTTGCCGAAGTGCCAGTTGAGCACGCCCGGCAGGGTCCCGTCGGTCTTGGTGCGGGCCAGCCAGGTGTCCAGCCAGCCGTGGTTGTAGCCGCTGTAGGACGGGCCGACGATGACCGCGGCCGGGTCCAGCCGGCGGATCTCCGTGACGGCGGTGTTCCACATCTGGAAGTACTGGGCGCTGTTGACGCCGCGCGGCCAGAAGCCGGTCCCGTCGGGCTCGTTCCAGATGTCGTAGCGGACCCGTACCCCGGACGCCTTGACGTCGGTGACCAGCTGGGTGATGAACGAGCGCCAGTTGGCGCAGTCGCCGTTGTCGCAGGGGTAGACGGTGTTGGCGGGCTGTTCGGTGTCGGCGCCCCAGACGTCGGAGACCAGCAGGTGGTAGGTGGCGTTGTACGGCGCGGCGGTGACCCGCCGGGCCTGGTCGATCGCGGACGTGACCCGGACCCGGTAGCCGGTGCCGGCCCGGTAGCCGTCGCCGAGCCAGCCGTGCCCAGCGATGCGGGCGCCGCCACCGCGGAACAGGGTGGGGCGCAACGGTTGCAGGACGCTGTCGGCGGGGCCGGCGCCGTTCTGGGTGAGGCCGTAGAGGAAGCCGGCGCCGGCCCGGGTCGGCGTCTTGCCGGGCGCGGCGAGGTTGACGGTCACGGTGCTGTCGGCGGCTTCGGCGCGGATGGGCACGAACACGGCGGCGGCGACGAGCAGGACGGCGACGATGCGGCTTGGCGGAGCTGCGCGGGACATTCATTCCTCCTGTGCGATGGGGAGACTGGCGTCGTCTCGTAGGAACATGGGGATCTGCGCGAGCGGCGCGGCGACGGTGACGTGCCGCCCGCCCGGGAACGTGGTGCCGGTGTCGGTGTGCGTCCAGGTAGCGCCGGCCGGCAGGTACACCTCGCGGTGCGTGGCCCCGGGGGTGGTGACCGGCGCGACGAGCAGGTCCCGGCCGAACAGGAACGCGTCCTCGACGTCCCAGGCGGCCGGGTCGTGCGGAAACTCCAGCGGCAGCGGGCGCATCAACGGCAGGCCCGTGCGCAACTGCTCGTGCAGATACGGGCGGAGCCGCTCGCGCAGTTGCAGGAGACGTTCGAGGATCGGGTAGACACCGGGGCCGTAGGACCATGGTTCGTTCGGCCCGCCGCCGACCCCGACGCCGGCCCGGGCGGTGCGCGGCTCGCGGTGCCCGTGCAGGCGCAGCAGCGGGCAGAACACGCCGAACTGGAACCAGCGCACCAGCAGCTCGCGGTACGTCGGGTCGGCCGGGTCGCCGCCGTGGAAGCCACCGACGTCGGTGGTCCACCAGGGGATGCCGCTCATGGCGGTGTTGAGCCCGGCCCGCACGGACATGGCGAGCGCGTCGAAGGTGGCCGGGATGTCGCCGGACCACAGCGCCGCGCCGTAGCGCTGCGAGCCGGCCCACGCGGAGCGGACCAGGCTCAGGACCTCGGTCTCGCCCTGGGCGCGCAGGTGTTCGTAGGCGCCGCGGGTGTGTTCGCGCGGGTACAGGTTGGCGACCTCGCTGCCGGCGCCGGCGGCGAAGGCCAGGTTGTCCAGGTGGCCGGGGCGCATCTCCGGTTCGCAGGCGTCCAGCCAGTACGCGCGGACGCCGGCCCGGCCGTAGTGCTCCTGCACCCTGTCCCACAGGTAGTCGCGGGCCCGCGGGTCGGTGGCGTCGTAGAAGGAGACGCCGATGGGCGCGGCGGACTCGCCGTCGGGCCATTCGGCGTGGACGTCCGCGCCGCGGTCGGTCGCGACCAGCAGCCCGGCGTCCCGCATCGCGGCGTGGTTGACCGACAGCGGGCTCACCGACGGCCACACCGACACGACCAGCTCGACGCCGAGCGCCTTGAGCTCGTCCGCCATCGCCCGCGGGTCCGGCCACGCCGCGGCGTCCCAGTCCCAGTCGCCGAGGTGTTTCCAGTGCAGGTAGTCCACGACGATGACGGACAGCGGCAGGTCGCGCCGGGCGTACTCGCGGGCCACGTCGAGCAGTTCCTGCTGCGAGGTGTACCGCAGCTTGCTCTGCCACAGCCCGGAGGCCCACGACGGCAGCTCGGGTGCGTGCCCGGTGACGTCGGCGTAGCGGCGCAGCACGTCGGCGGGTTCGCCGGCGGTGAGCCAGTAGTCGATCTGCCGGGCCCGGTCGGCGACCCAGCGGGTGCCGTTGGCGGCCAGTTCCACCCGGCCCAGCGCCGGGTTGTTCCACAGGAAGCCGTAGCCCCGGCTGGAGACGGTGAACGGGATGCTCACCTCGCCGTTGCGTTGCCGCAGCTCGACGACCATGCCCTTCTGGTCGAGGCGGCCGTGCCCGTGCTGGCCGAGCCCGTAGAAGCGCTCCCCGTCGTAGGCCCGGAAGCGTTGTTCGATGCGGAACGTGCCGCCGCCGGCGGCCTCGAAGTGCCGGGCGCCCGGCCACCAGAAGTGCGCCGGCTCCTCCCGCAACAGCTCCTCGCCGGTGTCGGTGCGCCACGCGGTGAGCAGCCCGTCGTCGCTCACCTCGACCCGCAGCCGCCCGTTGGTGAGGGTGTTGCCGTCCACGGCGGCGGCGGGTTCCTCGTCCTGCGGCAGCAGCGCACCCGGCAGGTCCGGCTGGATGCGGTGCTGTCCGGCCCGGATGCGGACGCTGTCGGCGCCCCAGGGCTCGACGGTGAGGACGTGGTGGCCCTGCCGCCAGGAAAGTTGTTTGGACACGGTGCTCCTAGTCTTTGACGCTGCCGCTGGTGATGCCGGCCGCGACGTACCGCTGGGCGACGACGAGCAGCACGGCGACCGGCAGCGACGCGATGACGCCGGTGGCCATGACACTGTTCCAGTCGCTGGTGTGCGCGCCGATGAAGCGGTAGATGCCGACGGTGATCGGGGCGGCCTCGTCGCGAGTGGTGAGGGTGACGGCGAAGAGGAAGTCCGCCCAGGCGAACAGGAACGAGAACAGGCTCGCGGTGATGACGGCGTTGCGACTGACCGGCAGGATCACCGAGCGCAGCGCCCGCAGGTTCGACGCGCCGTCCAGCGCGGCGGCCTCGCGGAGCTCGGCCGGGATGCCACGCATGAACGCGTGCAGGATCAGCACCGCGAACGGCACGCACAGCGTCGAGTCGGCCAGGATCAGCGCGAGCGGGGTGTTGAGCAGGTACAGCTCGTTGGCGGCGGCGTAGAAGGCGTTGGCCATTACGATGCCGGGGATCATCTGCGCGACGAGCAGCGCGAACAGCAGCGTGCGGCCCAGCGGCGCGGCGAGCTGCGTCAGCGCGTACGCGGCCGGCACCGCGACGGCGAGGGTGACCGCCACCGTGCCGAGCGCGACGTACAGGCTGGTGAGCAGGTGCCCGCCCTGGCTGTCCAGGGCGTTGCGGTAGCCGTCGAGGGTGCCGTGCACCGGGAACCAGGTCGGGTCCGGTTTGATCAGCTCGGTCGACGGCAGCAGGGACGCGTTGAGCATCCAGTACAGCGGGAACAGCATCACGGCGAGGACCGCGACGCCGACCGCGGTGTTGACCCTCCTCATCGGGGCCGCCGTTCGGCGCGCAGGTAGCCGATGGCGAAGACGACCGCGACCAGGACGAGCAGGTTGCCGACGGCGGCGCCGTGACCGAACGCCAGCTGCTGGAACGACAGGTCGTAGGAGAACGTGGTGAGGGTCTGCGACGAGTCGGCCGGGCCGCCCTGGGTGAGCACCATGATGACGTCGAAGACCTTGAGTGTGTAGATGAGCCCGAGGGTGAGCACGACCGTGGTGACCGGGCGCAGCAGTGGCAGCGTGACCCGGCGGAACCGTTGCCACGCGCCGGCGCCGTCCAGCTGCGCGGCCTCGTACAGCTCGGCGGGGATCGCCTGTAGCCCGCCGTAGAGGATCACCATGTTGAACGGGATGCCGACCCAGACGTTGACCAGCGTCACCGCGGTCAGTGACAGGTCGGTGCTGGCCAGCCACGGCACCGGCTCCGACACCAGGTGCAGGTGCAGCAGCGTGCGGTTGAGCACGCCCGAGTCGGTCTCCAGGATCCAGCGCCAGGCGGTGCCGGACACCACGAGGGGCAGCAGCCACGGCACCAGCAGCAGCGAGCGCAGCGCCCCGCCGAGCGGGAACGTCCGCTGGAAGAACACGGCGAGGGCGAGGCCGATGCCGAACTGCAGCAGTAGCGAGCCGGCGGTGAACAGCACCGTGTTGCCGACGGTGCCGGCGAACGCCGGGTCGCGGAACACCTCGCGGTAGTTGCGCAACCCGACGAACGGCGCGACGCCCGTGTAGAACGACGTGACCGTGAAGTCCTGGAATCCCATCCGCACGTTGGTGGCGAGCGGGTACAGGTAGAACACGGCGACGTAGAGCCACGCCGGGGCCACGAAGGCCAGCTTCCTCATTTCAGCGATGCCTGGGCCGCCTTGAGCGCCTCCTGCGGCGACTTGCCGCCGGCGAGGCACGACTGGATGGCGTTGAACAGCGCCTCACTGGTCTTCGGGTAGGCGGTGCCGAGGTCGGCGGTGCGGGCCTGGGCGGTGGCGACCTCCTCGACGAACGCGGCGAGCTGCGGGTTGCTCTGCGCGAGTGCGGCGGCCGCGGCCTGGTTGCTGGGGATGTACCCGGCGGCCGTCGACCACTCGAGGCTCTTGTCCTTGCCCAGCAGGCACTTGAGGACGGCGACGGCCTTGCGCTCGCGCTCGGGGTTGCTGCGCCCGACGGTCCACATCTCGCCGCCGAGCGGGGTGACCGGCTTCGCCTGCGGCGACGGGATCGGGATCGGCACGATGCCGAACTTGAGGCCCGGCTTGGCATTCAGCGTCGGCAGCTGCCACGGTCCGTTGACCATCATGGCCGCGTTGCCGGCCATGAACTGGTCGTTGACGTCGGCCTGGGTCCAGGTGACGACCGACTTGGACGCGGCCTTGCTGTCCACCAGGTCCTTCCACAGGGTGAGGGCCTTGACCGCCTCGGGCGAGTCGAGCTGCTCGAGGTGGGCGCCGGCGGTCCAGAAGAACGGCTCGAACTGGAAGCTGCCCTCCTCGGTGCCGACGGCGGAGAACGCGATGCCGTAGCGGGTGCCCTTGGTGAGCGCCTTCGCCGCGGCGGTCAGCTCGTCCCAGGTCTTCGGCGGCTGGATCCCGGCGGTGGTGAACAGGTCCTGGTTGTAATACAGGGCGAGGCCGTTGACGCCGGGGGCGATGCCGTACGTGTCGCCCTTGTACTGCCCGGCGGTGACGATCGACGGGTAGAGCCCGTCGGTGCTGAGCTCCTTGAGCGGCACCAGCCCACCGCTCGCGGCCAGCTGCGGCAGGTCGGGGTTGTCGACCAGGGCCAGGTCGGGCAGCGTCCGCGCGGAGGCCTGCTGCAGCAGTTTCGGCATGAACTGGGCGCGCGGCACCTGCTGGTGCTCGATCTTGACGCCCACCTCGGTGCCGCAGGCGTCGAGGAGCTTCGGCAGCTGCGTGTTCTGCGGTGCGGCCTCGTAGTAGTCGATCTCGGTCAGGGTGCCGGCGTCGTTCTTCGCCGCGCCGGCGCCGTCGCCGCACGCGGTCAGCGCGGTCAGGGCCAGCGCGCCGGCGGTGAGGGCGGCAGTGAGTCTGCTCATGGGGTGCCTCTCATGGGTGTGCCGTTTGTCGAACTGATTCGACAGTTCGCGGAGGGGTGTGCTGCGAGGGTGACTCGATGGTGATGCGGTGGTGATGCGGTGGTGACGCGGTGGTCAGCGGACCTTGAGGATGGGGGCGAGCATGGTGACCGACGGCTGCGCCTCGCCGTTGATCACGCCGGCGAGCCGCTGGACCGCGGTGCGGGCCAGCTCCTCCACCGGCAGGGACACCGACGTCACCGGGCGGGCCAGCCGGTCCGCGGCGTCGTCGGGGCAGATGGCGACGACGTCGACGTCGCCCCGGCCGAGGCCGGCGAGGCGGTCGAGCACCAGCGGCAGCGCCCGCTCGTTGTAGACGATCAGCCCGGTGAGCCCCGGATCGCGGGTCACCAGGTCGGTCAGCGCGTCGACGACCCCGCCGCTGGTGGGCTCGCAGGCGGTCCAGGTGCCGCTCGCGCCCTCCTCCGCCAGGGCGGCCAGGGCGCCGTCGCGGGCGTGCTCGGCGTAGGCCAGGCCGCGCCGGTAGGTCTCCGCCGGCTGGCCGAGGAAGCCGACGTGCGTGTGCCCGCGCTCCAGGAGGTGCTCGGCGCAGGTCCGGCCGCAGGCGACGAAGTCGAAGTCGACATACGGCAGGCCGTGCGGGTTGGCCGGGGTGCCGACCAGGACCGCGGGGCACTTGAGCGAGCGCAGCAGCTTCGGGCGCGGGTCCCGGTGCTGCACCTCCATCACCATCACCCCGTCGACCATCGCGGACCCGACCGTGTCACGGATCGCCGTGGCACCGTCGTCGTCGGTCAGCATGAGCAGCTTGAGCCCGGCCTCCTGGGCGGCGGTGAGGGCGGCCCAGACGTAGGGCATCTGGACCTGGTTGTGCGGGCCGTGCACGAGCGGGAGGGCCATGGCGATGACCCCGGTGCGCCCGGTGCGGATGGAGCGGGCGCCGGCGTGCGGGCGGAACTGCAGCGCCTCGATGCTCGCCTCGACCCTGGCGATGGTCTCGGCGGAGATCGAGCGGTTGCCGCTGAGCACGTAGGAGACCGTGCTGCGGGAGACCCCGGCGTGCTTGGCGACGTCGGCGATGGTCACGGCCATGCCCCACATCCTTCCCTACGCGCCGGTAGTCGATCGACTGTCGAACTGATTCGACGGTCTGTAACGCCTGGAAAAGTAACACCGGTGTTTCACGATGGCAAGACTCCGCATGTATTGACAGACATCTGTTAGTCAGGTTACCTATCCGGTACCCCCGCCAGCCCGACGACGTCTGGAGCCCCCATGCGCAGACCCATCCTGGCGCTCGCGTCGGTCGCCCTGTCCCTGGTCGCGACCGCCGCCTACGCGTTGACCACCTCGTCCGCGGCGCTCGCCGCCGGACCCACCGCCAGCCAGCTGCTCGCCAAGACCCAAACCTGCAGCCAGGTCTCCAACGGCAAGTACGCCACCGACGACGGCGGCGCCGAGACCGTCGCGATCTGCAAGAGCGGCTCCGCGTACTTCTGGACCGCCGACATGGACATCGACTGCGACGGCATCGCCACGTCCCGCTGCAACGCCTCGACCGACCCCTGGTACCAGGCGCAGACGTCGTTCAACACGTCCACCGGCGCCTACTTCACCTCCGACGTGACCCGGTACTACGTCGTGCCGCTGCCCAGCAGCCGGTTCACCTACTCCGCGAACGGCATCCGCGCCGGCAGCGTCGCCGCCGTCGTCTACAACGGCCGGGTCGCCTACGCCGTCTTCGCCGACGAGGGCCCCAGCAACATCATCGGCGAGGGCTCCTACGCCCTGGCCGTCGCGCTCGGCATCGACCCCAACCCCGCCAGCGGCGGCACCAACGGCCCGGTCACGTTCATCGTCTTCCCGAGCAGCGTGCCGAGCCCGGTCGAGAGCAGCTCGGCGATCGACTCCGTCGGCGCCGCGGCGGCCACCGCCTGGGTCGGCGGCACCACGACACCGCCCACCACCACGCCGCCGGCGGGCTCCACCGGCCCGATCCACGGCTACGGCGGCAAGTGCGTCGACGTCGCCGCGTCCAGCACCGCCAACGGCACCGCGGTCCAGCTGTACGACTGCAACGGCACGGGCGCACAGAACTGGACCCGCGCCACCGACGGCAGCCTGCGCGCCCTCGGCAAGTGCATGGACGTCACCGGCGCCGGCACGGCCAACGGCACCAAGGTCCAGCTGTACGACTGCAACGGCTCGGCCGCGCAGCGCTGGACCCGCACCGGCTCGACCCTGGTCAACGCCGGCTCCGGCAAGTGCCTCGACGCGACCGGCCCCAGCTCCGCCAACGGCACCCGCCTGCAGATCTGGACCTGCACGGGCGCCGCGAACCAGCTCTGGACCTACTGACCCGCCTCGTCACGCGGCCGGCCGGCACCACGCGGCCGGCCGCGTGGCGCCGCTGCCGTGCCCGCGCCGCGTCGCCGTCCGCTGACACGGCCCCTAGAGGTCCAGGCGGTAGCCGAGGCCGGGGCTGGTGACGATGTGCCGCGGCCGGGCCGGGTCGCGTTCGAGCTTGCGGCGCAGGTTGGCGAAGTGCACCCGCAGGTAGTTCGTCTCCGTCTCGTACCGCGGACCCCACACCTCCCGCAGCAGCTGCCGGTGCTCGACGACGGTGCCGGGGTTGCGGGCCAGGACCTCCAGCAGGTGCCACTCCGTCGGGGTGAGCCGGACCTCGCCGCCGGGGCCGACGGCCCGCTTGGTCGCCAGGTCGAGGGTGAACGACGCGGTCGTGACCACGGGTGCCTCGGGGGACGGCGACCCGCGGCGCAGCGCGGCGCGGATCCTGGCGAGAAGCTCGTCGATGCCGAACGGCTTGGTGACGTAGTCGTCGGCGCCGGCGTCCAGCGCGGCGACCTTCGCCGGCTCCGAGTGCCGCGCGGACAGCACGATGATCGGCACGCCGCTCCAGCCGCGCAGCCCCTTCACGACCTCGATGCCGTCCAGGTCGGGCAGCCCGAGGTCGACGATGGCGAGGTCCGGGTGGTGGTTGCCGGCCGAGATGAGGCCGGCGGTCGCGGTGACGGCGGTGTCGACCTGGTAGCCGCGGGCGGTGAGGTTGACCCGCAGCGCGCGCAGCAGCGGCTCGTCGTCGTCGACGATGAGGATCCGGCTCACGGTCGTATTGTCCCCCCGGCGGAGCCGGCCGCACCGGCGGTGGCCCGTCCCGCACGTCGCGGTGCGGCGGCTCGCCACCCGCGTCCACGACCCGACACCACTCGGACGGGCAGCCGACAGCCACGGCGCGGTCGCGGCGGGGGTCGTGCGGTATCCATGGAGGGATGGAGCAGGACGTGACGGATCAGGTCGAGAAGCTCGGCACGATCGTGTCGATCTGGGCGCACCCCGACGACGAGACATATCTGGCCGGCGGGCTCATGGCGGCCGCCGTCGCCAACGGGCAGCGGGTCGTGTGCGTCTCGGCGACCGTCGGGGAGCACGGCACCGACGACCCGGTCGCCTGGCCGCCGGAGCGGCTCGGCCGCACCCGGCGCTGGGAGGCGGCCGCGGCGATGGCCGTGCTCGGCGTCACCGACCACCGCTTCCTGGACTACCCCGACGGCGGGATGGCCGCGCTCGACCCCACCGGCCCGGTCGAGCGGATCGCGGCGCTGCTCATCGACGTCGCGCCGGACACGGTGCTCACGTTCGGGCCCGACGGCGGGACGTTCCACCCCGACCACCAGACGATCTCCGCGTGGGTCGGCGCGGCGTGGGACCGCGCGGGCCGGCCCGGGCGGCTGCTGCACGCGACGATGACCGCGGAGCACCTGGAGACCTGGGGCGAGCGATATGAGCAGTGGCGGGTCTTCATGACCGACGAGCGCCCGGTCGGCGTGGCGCGCGAGGACCTGGCCGTGGACCTGCGGCTCACCGGTGCCGCACTGGACCGCAAGACGGCCGCGCTGCTCGCGATGCACACGCAGGTCGCGCCGGCGGTCGCGCTGCTCGGCATCGACGACTTCCAGGCCCTCAACGCCGGGGAGGCGTTCATCGAGGTGCGCTGACGACGCCCAGCGCCGCCCCGACCACGACCGCCTCGACGTCCCGAGCGCACCGTTCGATCGCGTCCGGGGTGTACCGGTGGGTGTCGCCCCACAGCGAGTAGCTCGCGGCGTCCTCGACGTGCAGGTACAGCGCACCGTCGTAGGTGTCCTCGCGTACGCCCCAGCGCACCGTGCTCGCGGCGAGGGCCGCGCGGACGTCGTCCTCGGCAGGGACCGGCCCGGGGTCCTCGTCGCGGGTCTCCGCCCGGCGGTCGTTGAGATAGCACGAGAGGTCGTGACCGGCGACCAGGTCCTGGTGTTCGGCCGGATCGTAGTAGCCGTGCTTGTTGGCGCCGATCGCCGCGCTCCAGGCCCGCGCGACCACCTCGTCGAACGGTCCGGTCGCGTCGATCACGCACAGGCCGAACTGCCGCAGGCTGCCCACCGCCTCGGCGAACCCGGGCCGGAACCGGTTGCTGACGAGCACCTGCACGACGGCCGTGTCCGCGCCGGTCAGGCGGGCGGTCGCGACGGCGTACGCGGCGAGGAGGATCGGGCCGGACGCGACCCTGGTCCGCGCCGCGATCCGCCGGATCGCCAGCGCGGTGGCCGGCGAGCCGCAGACGACCTCCCAGAACCTCGGCTGCCCGGGATCGGCGGCGACCGTGGGCGTGGCCGGGCGGGGCGGGATCCGCTGCAGCTGCCGCCGCCAGAACCGCAGCGACTGCTCGCTCTGCCGCCGCGCCGCCGGCGTGCGCTGCTGCCGCGCCACGTCCAGCGGTTGGGTGCCCTCCGCCGGCGCGGTCGCCAGGCCCGTGTCCTGGTCGAGGTGGGCCAGGTCGCGGACCACCGCGTTGATGGCGAACCCGTCCACGACGACGTGGTAGTACATCACCACGACGTGGGTCAGCGTCCCGCCGGAGCGCACCACGGCCATCCGCACCGGCCACTCCGTGAACGGGTCGAACGCGGTCGTCTGGTATCGCACGCGCAGCCGCTCGGCGACCTCGGCCGGGTCCCCGGTGGTGTCGACGACCTCGAGGGCGATCTCGCCGGAGCCGGACACGACCTGCCGGGGCGGGCCGGCGTCCACCTGGGACAGCCGGGTGCGCAGCGCCTGGTGCCGGCTCACCAGGAAGCGCAGCAGCGCCGCGATCCGCTCGACCGTCTCACCGGCGGCGGCGGGGACGGTGCCGCCGATGTTCATGGTCCGGCCGGTGCGCCGCATGAGGTCCCAGACGTCGCGCTGGCCCCAGGTCAGCTCCTCGACGCCGTGGCCGTCCCCGTGAAACGCGACGACGTGGCGCGTGCTGTTGTCCACCGGCGACTCCCGTCCACCCTCGGCCCGCCGCGAGCGTGGTGGCCCCCGCCGCCGCTGTCAATGCGCGGGGGTGGCCGGTGCCATCGGTGCTGCGGCCGGGGTGGAACTTTCACGCCCGCCGCTACCTGGCCTGCCAGGTGATCTCGGCGAACTCACCGGACAGCTTGGCGAAGGCTCGGCGCAGCGGCCGGAGCAGCTCCTCGGCGCCGGCGCCGTAGAAGTCGGCGGTGCAGGTGAGGCCGTCGCGGGTCACGGTGTGGTACAGGCGGCCGGCGTCCGGGCGGTCCCGGCGCAGCTCCGTCAGGTGCTGGTCCAGCTTGTACACCAGGTGCAGCACCGCGTCGTCGGCGGCGTGCGGCGGGCTGTCCGCGGCGCCGCGGAACACGGCGGTCAGCGTCGGGGCGTCGGACGGCGGCGGGCAGGTGAGGCCGAGCCGCGCCGCGAACCGGGCCGCCTCGCGGGGGAGCGGGCCGGGACCCGGGTCTGCGGCCGCGACGATCTCGTCCAGCCACCGCTGGGCGAGGTCCGGCGCGCCCGCGCCCGCGGCCAGGTAGACGTGGCGTAGCCCCAGGTCGCCGTGCGGCAGCGGGGCGCCGCGCACCCAGGCGAGGACGCCGGCGTCGGTGCGCAGCCGCTCGAAGGCGCCGAGCGCGTGCTCCTGCACCGCGTGGCGGACCTCGGCGCCGAGCGCCGGCAGGTCGGTCGCCGCGTCGAACGTCCACCAGTGCTGCCCGGGGTCGGTGTCCCCGATGCCGCGGCGGAGGTGGCACTCGTGCTCCTCGGGCGGCGCCGCCGGCGGTGCCGGCGACACGAAGGCGTCCAGGCCGGTGAGGAAGACGCCCAGGGTGATGGTGAACGCGCCGCCGTGGCGGGTGTTCCACCGGTGCGGCTCGACGGTGAGCAGCTCCTGCCGGTCGGCCAGGGTGCGCCGGTAGTTCCTGCCCCGGCCGGCGAAGCCGTGCCGCTTCAGCAGCGGCGTCACGTCGCGGGCGAGCAGGTCGGAGATGACGGCCTTCGCCGAGCGGTCCATGGCCGGCCCGGTCCTGTCCGGCGGCACGATCATGGGCGTGGCGGCGGGGGCGCGGTGCTGCCCCGCACGACGAGCTGGGTGGCCAGCTCGACCCTGGCCGGCTCGACGGTCTCGCCGACCGCCACCTGCAGCACCATCCGGGCGGCGGTGGCGCCCATCTCGGCGAACGGCTGCCGCACGGTCGTCATCGGCGGGCCGCACCAGCGGGTCACCTCGATGTCGTCGAAGCCGACGACGCTGACCTCGTCGGGGATGCGGACGCCGAGCTGGCGGGCCGCCTCGTAGACGCCGAGGGCCTGCAGGTCGTCGCCGCACAGGATCGCGGTCGGCGGGTCCGCCAGGCCGAGCAACTGCCGGCCGAGCAGGGCGCCGTCGTCGAAGTGGAACCGGCCGTGCCGCACCAGCGCCGGCTCGAGCCGGATGCCGGCGGCGTCGAGCGCACCGCGGCACGCCTCGAGCCGGGCCCGCGCGCACAGGTACTCCATAGGGCCGGTGATCACGCCGACCCGCCGGTGGCCGAGGTCGAGCAGGTGGCGGGTCGCGGCGATGCCGCCGCTCCAGTTCGTCGCGCCGACCGACGGGATCGAGTGCATCGGCTCGCCGGTCGGGTCGAGCACCACCATCGGCACGCCGCTGGCGGTGAGCTGCTCGTACTGCCTGGCGCGGAACGCCGAGTTGACCGCGATGACGCCGGTCGGGCGCCGGGCGAGGAGCCGGTCGGCGGTGCGCCGGCCGCCGGGTGCGGGGCCCTGCAGGTCGGTGAAACCGACCGCCAGGCCGCGGTCGCGCACCACCTGCTCGACGCCGCGCAGGATCTCCATCGCCAGGTGGCTCTCCAGGCCGTAGAAGGCGACCTCGATGCTCGGGGAGACGGTTGCCGCGTCGCCGCGCCGGTAGCCGTGCTCGCGCAGCAGCGCCTCGACCCGGTCGCGGGTCTCCACCGCGATGCCGGACCGACCGTTCAGAACTTTCGAAACCGTCGGCGGGGACACGCCGGCAAGCTGGGCGATGGTCGCGACGGTGACCTCGCCGCGCCGCTTACGGCCGCCTGGGGCTTGAGCTTTCGCGGGCTCCACGGCGACAGTGTATGGAGCACCGCGCAGCCGCGTCGATGCCTCGGCGTCATTCCGGCGTGCTGGCAACGTTTCCGGGCGGGCCGGTGCTGGCCCGCACGACCAGCGGGGTGGCCAGCTCCAGGCGGGGCGAGTCGAGCGCCTCGCCGGCGATGAGCGACAGCAGCATGCGGGTGGCCAGGCCGGCCATCTCGGTCAGCGGCTGCCGCACGGTGGTCAGCGGCGGGATGGACCAGCGGGCCTGTTCGAGGTCGTCGAACCCGACGACGCTGATGTCGTCGGGGACGCGGAGGCCGCGCTCGTACAGGGCCTCGTAGGCGCCGCGGGCCATCTCGTCGGCGCAGGCGAAGACGGCGGTGGGCGGCTCCGGCAGGTCCAGCAGCGCGCGGGTCTCCCGGTAGCCGGTCGGGCTGGTGAAGTCGCCGGTGCGCTCGTAACCGGCGGGGACGTCGAGCCCGGCGGCGTGCATCGCGGCCCGGTAGCCGTCGACGCGGGCCTGTGCGCACAGCACGTCGCCGGGGCCGCCGATGACGGCGATGCGCCGGTGGCCGAGGCCGATCAGGTGCTCGGTGGCCCGCAGCGCGCCCGTCCAGTTGGTGGCGCCCACCGACGGCATGCTCGGGTCGGGCTGCCCGGCGGGGTCGACCACGACCACGGGGATGCCGTGCCCGGCCAGTTGCGCGCGCTGCTCGGCGGACAGCTCCGACAGCACCAGCAGGACCCCGTCGGAGCGGCGCGCCGCCAGGTTCTCCAGCCAGCGGCGGTCCGGCGCGGTGCGGGACCGGCCGTGCACGGCGGAGACCACGACACCGGTCCCGGCGCGGTGGGCGACCTCCTCGACGCCGGCGAGGATCTGCATCGCCCATGGGCTGCCGAGGTCGACGAAGACCACGTCGATGAGGCCGACGGTGCGGGCCGGCTGCGTGCGGCGGGGCAGGTAGCTGCGCCGGCGCAGCAGCTCTTCGACCCGCTCGCGGGTCGCGGGGGCGACGTCGCGCCGGCCGTTGAGCACCTTGGACACGGTCGGCACGGACACGCCCGCCTCCGCGGCGATCTGCGACATGGTGGCCCTGCTGTGCTGCGACATGCCGCCCCCGTCCCGGTGAAGATCAGCGGAGTCTACGTCGAAACTTTCGGCCGCGGCCAGACCCGGGCCGGACCCGGGCGGTCCCGGCCCGCGTCGTGCCACCGGCCGTGCAAGGTTCACGCGGCGGCCGGCCGGGCCGGAGTGCTGACCTCAGGGTCCGATCGCCCGAGGAAATGTTGCCGTGCAGATGCTGATCGGATTCTGCGATCCTCCGCTGGCGCGCGTCAACGCCGAAGGAGAATCCGATGACCATCAGATCGCACCGTCCCAGGCTCCGTCTCGCCGCCGTGGTGCTCACGGTCGCCGCGACCTTCGCGGCCGGCGTCACGGTGGTGGCGAGGACCGGCACCGCCGAGGCGGCGCTGGTGTCCACAGTGGAGGACGAGGGCGCCGACTGTCCGGTGCCCGCACTGCCGGACGCGGGCTCGCTGCCGACCAACGCCAAGCTGCCCGACCCGTTCAAGCGCCTCGACGGCACCCGGATCGCCACGAAGTCCGACTGGCGTTGCCAGCGCGAGACCATCAAGAAGCTGTCCGAGAAGTTCGTCTACGGGGAGAAGCCCGGCAAGCCGCAGAGTGTCACCGGCACTGTGTCCGGTAGCAGCATCACGGTGAATGTGAACCACAATGGCAAGAGCGCCAGCTTCTCCGCCAGTGTCTCGCTGCCGAGTGGGGCGGGGCCGTTCCCGGCTGTCGTGGTGCTTGGCGGGTTCGGCGCGGACACCGCCGCGATCAGTGCCGCTGGGGCCGCGGTGATCAGCTATGACCCGTATGCGGTCGGCAAGGAGGGCACGCCCCGGAACAACAAGCAGGGTGCGTTCTACAGCATCTACGGCGCCACGAGTAGCACCGGGCTGTTGATGGCGTGGGCGTGGGGTGTCAGCCGGATCATTGACGTGATCGCCCAGTCCGGCGGCAACGTTCTGCGCGCCGATGGGGTCGGTGTCACGGGCTGCTCCCGGTTCGGCAAGGGCGCGTTCGTCATCGGCGCGTTCGACCAGCGCATCGCGCTGACGATGCCGATCGAGTCGGGCAGCGCCGGCGCGCCGATCTTCCGCGGCATCCCGGGTGAGGGCGCGCAGAGCCTCAGCAGCGCCTACGGGGAGCAGCCGTGGCTCGGCGACGCGTTCGGCTCCTTCACCGGCAACCCGAACAATCTGCCGGTGGACACACACGAGATGGTGGCGATGGTCGCGCCGCGGGGGCTGTTCATCATGGACAACCCGCACATCGCCAACCTCGGCCCCAGGTCCGCCAGCGTCGCCGCGCTCGGCGGCGCCGAGGTGTACAAGGCGCTCGGCGTGGGCGCGAACATCACCTACTGGTCCGACATCCAGGACGGTAACCACTGCGCCAACCGGGCCGAGTGGCGCGTCCCACTGCAGCAGCACATCGCCAAGTACCTGCTGGGCACCGGCAACGAGCCCGGCACGATCCGGATCGCCGCCAAGGCGCAGGGCCGGCTGTCGGACTGGAGCGACTGGCAGACCCCGGTCCTGAGCGACTCCCAGTCACCCAGCCCCAGCCGGTCCGTGTCCCCGTCGGCGTCGACCTCGGCCTCGGCGAGCGCGTCGGCGTCGGCAAGTGCGTCGGCAAGCGCGTCGCAATCCGCATCGGCATCCCCGTCGCAGCAGCCGGGTAGAGGGTGCTCGGCCGCCGTCACCGTGCAGAACGTGTGGGACGGCGGGTTCGTGGTCTCGGTCCGGGTGACCGCCGGTGCGGCCGCCATCTCCGGCTGGACCGTCCGGCTTGCCCTGCCCGGCGCGACGGTCACCAACCTTTGGAACGGCCGACTCACCGGTACCGACGTGGCCAACGCGACCTGGAACGGATCGCTGGGCGCCGGTGCCGCGACCGAATTCGGCTTCCAGGGCACCGGATCGGCCGCCGGGATCGCCGCGACCGGCTGCACCGCCTCCTGAAACACCATCCGGCGGGCGTCAGGCCTGCTGCAGCGCCCGCCGGATGGTGGCGGCGACGTACTCGGGGTCGCGCTGGTCGTGCAGGACGATGACCGCGGTGCCGTTGCCGTTGCCGTTGGCGGGCTCGGGGCCCGTGAACAGCGCCACCACCTGGGCCATGGCGGCGTCGAGCTCGGCGGCCGGCTCGGTGGTGTCGCGCCGCAGCCACCGCCGCAGCACGTGGTTGTGCGCCGAGACGACGGCGGCGGCCATCAGCTCGGCCCGCAGCGCCGCACCCGGGGCGGGGCCCATCCACTCGGCGATGAACTCCCGGAACAGCCGCTGGTAGCGCGCGACGCTGGCGATCTCGCGGTCGCGGAGGGTGGCGATGCGGCTGGTGAGCGCATACCGCCGGCGGGCCCGGTCGTCCTCCTCGACGTAGCGCAGGAGCACCTGGCGGACCGCCTCGGTCACGGCCACGATCGCGGTGTCGGCGGTGGACGTGGCCAGGCGGTCCTTGACGGTCGCGATGAGCCGGTCGTGATCCGGGAAGATCACGTCCTCCTTCGACCGGTAGTGGCGGAAGAGGGTGGTCCGGCCGACGCCCGCCCGGTCGGCGATGTCGTCGGCCGTCGTCTGCTCGTAGCCACGCTCGTCGAACAACTCGAGGGCGGCGTCCACCAGACGATCTCGTACAGGAATCCCGGTCACGGTCCTATCCTCGCGCATCGGTCTGACCTGTTGCTTTCCGGTCGCGGTATCTAGTACCGTCGCAATGGTACTGAGTACCACCTGGCTCTGGGGAGGGCTCATGGTCCTGACGTTTCCGCCCGTGACGGCACCGGTCGCCGACCCGGTGCTGCGCTCCACGGACCTGTTCCGCAGCATCGACCCGACCGCCGCCGCCGCGCTCGCCGCCGAGTTCGAGACGGTCCACGCGGATCGCGGCGCGGTGCTGTTCGCCGAGGGCGACCCCGGCGACCGGCTCTACATCGTGCTGAGCGGCAAGGTGAAGCTGAGTCGCCACGCCCGCGACGGGCGGGAGGGCGTCATGGCGCTGCTCGGCCCGACCGACCACTTCGGCGACTTCGAGCTGCTCGACGGCGGCCCGCGGGTCGTCGCCGCCACCGTCGTGTCCGACGCCCGCCTCGCCGTGCTGCCCAAGCCGGTCCTCGACCGGTGGATCGCGCACCACCCGCACGTGGCGGAGCAGCTGCTGCGCGTCATCGCCCGCGGGATCCGCGGCCACCGCGCCGCCGTCGACGACCGGCTCTTCAGCGACGTGCCCGGCCGCGTCGCCAGCCGGATCATCCAGCTCGCGCACCGCTTCGGCGTGGCCGAGGACGGCACCACCCGCGTCGTGCACGACCTCACCCAGTCGGAGCTGGCGCAGTTCGTCGGCGCCTCCCGGGAGTCGGTGAACAAGGTCCTCGCCGACTACGCCGGCCGCGGCTGGCTGCGCCTGGAGCACAAGTGCGTCGTCATCCTCGACGACGCACCGCTGGTCCGCCGCGCCGAGTACGGCCGGCGGCGCTGAGCGGCTGCTTCTACCCTGTGTCGCATGGACCTGGAGTTCAGCGGCGAGGTGTGGTTCTGGCGCGGGCCGTCGCCGTATCACTTCGTCACCGTGCCCGAGGACGAGTGTGTCGCGCTGCGTGACGCGGCCGCCCTGGTCACCTATGGCTGGGGCATGATCCCGGTCGCGGCCCGCATCGGCGGCACCGGCTGGACGACGTCGTTGTTCCCGAAGAACGGCGGCTATGTCGTGCCGCTGAAGGACCGGGTCCGCAAGGCGGAGGAGATCGACGTCGGCGACACCGTCACGATCCGGCTGACCGTCGACGTCTTCTCAGAGCGGCCAGGTGCGTAGCGCCTCGCTGAGCCACGGCACGACCAGCAGCACCGTCGGCAGGACCAGGATCGCTGCGGCGAGGGTGTAGACGGCGGCGCTGAGCCACCCGGCGGTGCCGGGCGCGCCCGGGGCGAGGCGGTCCAGCCGCCACCGGCGCTCCTGGTCGGCGTCGCGGTCGTGCCCCTCGAGCTCGAGGTCGCCGGTGGACCCGCCGAGTGCCTGCAGCGCCTCGCGGAGCGGCCCGGTGCCGTGCCGCCGCCGTGCCGCGTCGTCCGCGAGGGCCTCCAGCAGGATGTGTACGGCGTCGAGCGGGGCGCGGCTGCGCAGCGGGCCGGGCACGGCCCGGTAGAAGGCGGTGAAGGACTCCATCACCACGTCGTGCCGGGCGCGCAGGTGTGCCCGCTCATGGGCGAGGACCGCGGCAACCTGCTCCGGGTCCAGCACCCGCAGCGTGCCCTGGCTCAGCACGATGCGCGGGTCGCGACCCGGCACGCAGTACGCGAACGGCAGCCCGCCGTCGAGCACCCGCACCGCGTCGTCAAACCCGGCGCGCTCCTCGGCCCGGTCGAGCAGGTCGGCGAGCAGGCGGTGGCGGGCCCGGCGGACGCGCGACCGGTACACCACCAGACCCAGCGACACGAGCAACCGCACGACGATCACGGCGGCGACGGTGAGGGCGGCGAGGAGCGCGGCGACGGCGAGGGCCTGGTCGGCGCCGTGGGCCCGGACCAGCTCCTCGGGGGCCGCCAGGACCACGCCCAGCGCGCACAGCACCGCCGCCAGGGTCAGCGACTGCCACAGCGCGACGGCGGCGCCCGGCGCCCGCGCCGTCCACCGGGCCCTGGCCAGGGGGCCGGGCGCGACCAGCGACAGGGTCAGCCCGAGCGCCCCCAGCAGGAGCGCGGTCACCGGCTCTCGGCGGCCTTGAGCGCCGCGGCCAGGGCGGCGGCGCCGGCCGGGCCGACCCGCCCGACGAAGTGGGCGAGAGCCGCGTCGCGGGCCGCGCCGTCCGGGGCGGCGCTGAGCGCGTCGAGCATGAGCGCCGCGGTCATCTCCTCGCGGGTCTGCGCGGCGGCGTACCGGTAGGCCCGGTCCGCCTTCTGCTGCGTGACGACGCCCTTCTTGGCGAGCCGGTCCAGCACGGTCATCACGGTCGTATACGCCAGGCCCCGGTCAGGGTCGAGCCGCTCGTGCACCTGCCGGACGGTCAGCGGCTCGCCGGCGTCCCACAGCCGCGCCATCACCTCGCGCTCCAGCTCCCCGAGTCCGCTCATGCCGCCACCTCCGCTCCGCTCCGGCGCCGCCCTGAGCCAACGCTGCGCCCATGATGAGCGGCCCGAGGGCCGCTCATGCCTCCCACTGTAACGCGGATTACGGTGCGCGTCGTACTACGTCGCGTAGTATCTACTACGAACCGTCGTAGATGGGGGTGCCATGGACGTGCTCGACCTGACCCGGCTGCAGTTCGCCGTCGTCACGATCTACCACTACCTGTTCGTCCCGCTGTCGATCAGCCTGTCGGCGACCACGGCCGGGCTGCAGATCGCGTGGATGCGGACCGGGCAGGACCGGTACCGGCAGCTGACCCTGCTCGTCGGCAAGCTGCTCATCGTCACCTTCGCCGTCGGCGTCGTCACCGGCCTGGTCCAGGAGTTCCAGTTCGGGCTCGCGTGGAGCGAGTTCGCCCGCTTCTACGGCGACGTCTTCGGCCCCACCCTCGCCATCGAGGGCATGCTCGCGTTCTTCCTCGAGGCGACGTTCCTCGCCCTGTGGTATTTCGGCTGGGACCGGCTGTCCCGCCCGGTCCACCTGGCCACGATCGTCGTCGTCGCCGTCGGCACCCTGCTCTCGGCGTTCATCATCCTGGCCGCGAACTCCTTCATGCAGCACCCGGTCGCCTTCGAGCTCGACCCGACCACCGGCCGCGCCCACCTGACCAGCTTCCGCGAGCTGCTGCTCAACGAGGTCAACCTCGCCGCGTTCCCGCACACCACCGCCGGTGCAATCATGGTCGGCGGCGCGCTGCTGCTGGCGATCGGCGCCTGGCGCCGCGCAGCCGACGTGGACGGAGCCGCCTTCGCCACGCTCGCCCGCATCGGCGCCTGGATGACCGCGGCCGGCGGCGCCCTCACCGCCATCACCGGCGACCACCTTGGCAAGGTCATCACCCAGGTGCAGCCGATGAAGATGGCCGCGGCCGAGGCGCTGTACTCCACCACGACCGGCGCACCCTTCTCCCTGTTCGCGGTCGGCCCGGACTTCAGCATCGAGGTGCCCCGACTGCTGTCGATCCTCGCCTACGGCAGCCCCGACGCCACTGTCGCCGGCATCGACGACCTCCAGGCGCAGTACACCGCCGCATACGGCCCGGGCAGCTACATCCCGATGATCCCGGTCGCGTTCTGGTCCTTCCGCCTGATGATCGGCGTCGGCATGCTCGCGATGCTCTTCGCCGTGCTGTACCTCTGGCGCACCCGCCGCGGCCGGCAACCCGCCGCCTGGCTGATCCGCGCGGCCGTGCTGCTGCCGCTGCTGCCCTCCGCGGCCAACAGCCTCGGCTGGATCTTCACCGAGACCGCCCGGCAGCCGTGGATCGCGTTCGGCCTGTCGAAGGTCGCCGACGGCATCTCCCCGGGCCTCACCAGCGGCGAGGTCCTCGCGTCCCTGCTCGGCTTCGCCGCCGTCTACGGCGTCCTCGCGGTCGTGTGGCTGCGCCTGGTGCGGCACCTCGCCCGCCAGCCGCTCAGCAAGCCTTTGAACAGCGACGCCGCCGAACCCGAGCCGGCCCTGAGCTACTGAGGAGACTCTGATGGATCTCGTCATCATCTGGTACGCCCTGGTCGTGCTCTGCTGGGTCCTGTTCTTCGTGCTGGAAGGCTTCGACTTCGGCGTCGGCCTGTTGAGCCCGCTGCTCGGCCGCGACGAGCACGAACGCGCCGCGGCCGTGCGCACCATCGGCCCGTTCTGGGACGGCAACGAGGTGTGGCTGGTCGCCGCGATCGGCGTCACCTTCGCTGCCTTCCCCTCGTGGTACGCGGCGCTGCTGTCGGGTCTGTACCTGCCGATGGTCGCGATCCTGCTGCTGCTCGCCGGGCGCGGCGTGGCCCTCGAGTTCCGCGGCAAGCACGACGACCCGCGCTGGCGCCGCCGCTGCGACCTCGTCCTCGCGGCCTGCTCCGCCGGAGTCGTGCTGCTGTGGGGCGCCGTGCTGACCGTCTTCGTCCGCGGCCTCGCCCTGGACGCCGGCGGTGCCGTGCAGGGCGGCGGGCTCGGCCGCACCGTCGCGCCGGTCCTCACCCCTGCCGCGGCGCTCGGCGCCCTGCTCGCGCTGACCGCGGCGGTGCTGCTCGGCGCGACCTTCCTGGCGCTGCGGACCACGGGTCCGGTGCGCCGCAGGGCCGGCCTGCTGGCCCGGCGGGTCGGCACCGCCGGCGCGGGCGGTGCGCTCGTGGTGGCCGTCGCCGCCCTGGTCGTCGCCGCCGGCACGACCGCCGTCGTGGCCTTCGCGGTGGCGCTGGCCCTGGCCGGGGTCGCCCTGCTGGCCGGCCGCCGGCGGGAGGGCCCGGCGTTCGCCCTCACGGTGCTCGGCGTGGCCGCGGCCGTCGTCGCGGTCCTCACCGCCAACGGCGCCGTGGTCCTGCCGAGCACCCTGTCCGGCGCCTGGTCGCTGACGATGGACGGCACCGCCGCGACCGGCTCCACGCTCCGGCTGATCAGCTTCGCCGCCGTCATCGTGCTCCCCGGGGTCCTGGTGTACCAGGTGTGGTCGTACCGGGTGTTCCGGCAGCGCGTCGCCAGCGAACGGATCGCCACGTGAACCGGCGCGCCCGGGGGCCGGTCGACCCGCGGCTGCTGCGGCACGCCCGGACCAGCCGCGCCGGGATCGCCGCCCTCGCCGTCATCGGCGCCGCCCAGGCCGCCGCGACGGTCGTGCTCGCGGTGGTGCTGGCCGGCCTGGTCGCCGCCCCCGTCGACGCCGGGCCGGGGGCGTTCGCCGCGCTCGCCGGGGTGTACGCCGCCCGCGCCGCGCTGACCTGGGCGGAGCAGGTCGTCGGCCGCCGCACCGCCGCCCGCGTCACCGACGAGCTGCGCCGCTCGGTGCTGCACGCCGCGCTGCGCCGCGGACCGGCCTGGGTCGCCCAGTACGGCACCGGCCGGCTCGTCGCCGTGCTCGGCGGCGGCCTCGACGCGCTGCGGCCGTGGTTCGGCGGTTACCTGCCCTCCCTCGTCCTCGGCGCCGCCCTGCCGCCCCTCGTCGTGGCCACGATGCTGTTCGTCGACCCGGCCTCCGCCGTGATCGTGCTCGTCACCCTGCCGCTGGTGCCGCTGCTCGGCGCGCTCATCGGCTGGGCCACCGCCCGGCGCGCCCAGGAACGCTGGCAGGCGAGCGCGCGGCTGGCCGGGCACTTCCTCGACGCCGTGCGCGGCATCGCGACGCTGCGCCTGTTCGGCCGCGCCGGACGGCAGGTCGACGCGGTCCGGCGGATGACCGACGGGCACCGGGCCGCGACCGTGCGGGTGCTGCGGGTCGCGTTCCTCTCCTCGACCGCCCTCGACCTGGTCGGGACGTTGTCGGTCGGCCTCGTCGCGGTCGAGGCGGGGCTGCGGGTCGCGGCCGGCCGGCTCGACCTCGGCCCGGCGCTGCTGGTCATCCTGCTGGCCCCGGAGGCGTACCGGCCGCTGCGCGAGGTCGCCGCCCGCTTCCACGCCAGCGCCGACGCCGCCGCCGTCATCGCCGACGTCGACGAGATCCTGGCCCCGGCCCCGGCCCACGCCCCTGACCGCGCCTCGCCGGTGGGCGCGGGTGTGGCGGTGGGTGCTGCCGCGCCGGTGGGTGCGGGCGCGGGTGCGGCGGCGGTGGGCGTGGTGCCTGGTGTGGTCGCGGCAGGCGTGCGGGTGCGGCATCCTGGCGCCGGCGTCGACGCGCTGCACCTGCCCGCGCTCTCGGTCCACAGTGGAGAGATCGTCGCACTGCGGGGGCCGTCAGGCGCGGGGAAGACCACCACGCTGCGGGTCCTGGCCGGGTTGCAGCCCCTGGCCGCCGGTCGGGTCGAGACCGGCGGGCGGTCGCTGTACCTGCCGCAGGACCCGACCCTCCCGCACGCACGCAGCGTCGCCCAGGCCGTCGCGCTGGACGGCGAGGCCCGGCCGGACGACGGCGTGGTCCTCGCCGCGCTGCGGACCGTCGGGCTCGACACCGAGATCCTCGCGATGCCCGGCGGTCTCGACACGCCCCTCGGCGAACGCGGCCAGGGCCTGTCGTCGGGCCAGCGCCAGCGGCTCGCGCTCGCCCGCCTGCTGCGCGAGGCCGGCACCGGCCCGGCCCTGGTCCTGCTGGACGAACCCACCGCGCACCTCGACGCCGCCGCCGAACGCCTCGTCATCGCCGAACTGCGGGCCCTGGCCGCGCGGGGCTGCGCCGTGCTCGTCGTCGCGCACCGCCCGGCGGTCCTCGCCGCCGCCGACCGGACCGTGCCGATCACACCGCCCGCCCCGCCCCCCGCATCCCGGCCTAGCACCGGAGCCGAGCAGCCGCCGCCCGCGTCGCGGTCCGAGGCCCAAGCCGGGATCGCGCGGGCGGTCCCGGCGGAGCCTGAGGCCCAAGGGCGCCGGTGGTGGCAGCGGCCGGCCACGGCGGCAGGGCTCGGTGCGGCCTCCTGGCTTGCCGGCATCACCCTCACCGGCGCCGCGGCGTGGCTGCTCGTCCATGCCGCCGGGCTGCCGCCGGTGCTCAGCCTGTCCGCGGCCGTCGTCCTGGTGCGGGGCAGCGCCGTGGCTCGTCCGCTGCTGCGCTACCTCGAACGGCTGGTCTCGCACGAGGTCGCGTTCGCCCGGCTCGGTGCGTGGCGGGCCGAGGTGTACGCCGACCTGGTGCCCCGGGTCCCCGGCCCGGCGCTGCACCGCCGCGGCGACCTGCTCACCAGGGTCGTCGACGACGTTGACGGAAGGGTCGACGGGGTGCTGCGGGGGCAGTTGCCCGCGTACGCCGCCTGGGCCGCCATCACGGTCGCCGTCGGCGCCGCGGCGGTCGTGAGCCCGGTCGTCGCGGCCACCCTCGCCGCGGGTCTCGCGGTCGCGGCCGGGCTCGCGCCGTGGCTGGCCGCCCGGCACGCGGGCCGGGCCGACGCCGCCACCGGCCGGGCCCGCGCGGAACTGCGCGACGCCGTCGTGGAGACCGTCGACGGCGTCGAGGACCTCGCCGCCCGCGACGCCGCCGCCGCGCTCGCCGTCCCCGACCGGCGCAGCCGGGCACTGTCGCGGCTGGAGGCCCGGGCGGCGGCCACGGCCGGCGCGGCCTCGGCCCTGGCGCACCTGGGCTGCGGCGCCGCGGTCGTCGGCACGGCCCTCGCCGTGGCCACCGGCCGGTTCCCCGCCGAGGTGGCCGCGATCCTCCTGCTGGGCGCGGTCGCCCTGGCCGAGCCGGTGCTGACACTGCCCGACGCGGCGATCGCCCGCCGCGCGGCGGCCGGTGCCAGGCGCCGCCTCGCCGCCATCGCCGCCGAGCCGTGCCCGGCCGGATCGTCCACAGCGGACGGCCAAGCGCCGTCGCGTCCGACTGCGGCGGCCGGTGCCAGCCGCCACCTCGCCGTCGCCGCCGAGCCGTGCCCGGCCGGACCGTCCACAGCGGACGGCGAAGCGCTGTCACGTCAGGCTGTTGTGGACGCGGACCGCACGGTGACCGTTGGCGGGCTCACCGCGGGCTGGGATCCGGGCCGGCCGCCCGCGCTGCGCGGGCTCGACCTGGACCTGCCGCCCGGGCGGCGGGTCGCGGTGCTCGGTGCGTCCGGCAGCGGCAAGTCGACGCTCGCGGCCGTGCTGGTGCGCATGCTCGACCCCCGTGGCGGTGGCGTCCGGCTCGGCGGCACCGACCTGCGCGACCTGCCCGACACCGTGCTCCGCCGCGCGGTCAGCCTCGTCGGTGACGCCGCGGACCACGTGTTCGCGACCACCGTGCGGCAGAACCTGCTGCTGGCCCGGCCGGACGCGACCGACGACGACCTGCGTGCCGCCCTGGCCGGCGCCCACCTCGGCCCGTGGCTGGACCGTCTGCCGGAGGGACTGTCCACCTGGCTCGGCGAGGGCGGCACCACCATCTCCGGCGGGCAGCGGCGGCGCCTGGCGATGGCCCGCGCGCTGCTCGCGGACCCGGCGCTGCTGGTGCTGGACGAGCCGACCGAGGGCCTCGACGAGCAGGAGGCCGCCGCGCTCATGACCGACCTCCTCGCCGCGGCGACCGGCCGCGCGGTGCTGCTGCTGACCCACCGGCGCGACGGCCTCGACCACGTCGACGCCGTGTACGACCTCGCCGACGGCCGCCTGACGGAGCGGGATGCGGTAACTTTCACGGTTGCCGCGCAGCGTATGGCGGGTGCACGGGGATCGTGTTGACCCCGGTCGCGGCCACGGCTAGCTTCCCGTGTCGAAGCGCATCGACACAGGTCACTTGACTTGCCAATTCCGGTGAGGCGCAACGGTGACCGGCTGAGGAAGGTCGTTCCGTCATGCGAAGGCGCACCGCTGTTGCCCTGTCCGCCACGACGATCGGCGCGGCCGCGATCGGCGTCATCGTCACGGCGCCACCCGCGTCGGCCGCCACCGGTTGCCGGGTCGCGTACTCCGTGGCCAGCCAGTGGCCGGGCGGGTTCGGGGCGAACGTCACCGTCACCAACCTGGGCGACCCGATCAGCGCCTGGACCGTCGTGTGGTCCTACGCGGCCGGGCAGCAGGTGACTCAGGCGTGGAACGCCACCGTCACCCAGAGCGGCTCGCAGGTCACCGCCAAGAACGCCGGCTACAACGGCTCCCTCGCGACCAACGCGAGCACGTCGTTCGGGTTCAACGGATCCTGGACCGGCAGCAACCCCGTGCCGGCGAGCTTCACCCTCAACGGCACGGCCTGCACCGGCGGCGTGTCCGGCACGCCGACCCCGACCCCGACGCGGTCCTCGGCGTCGCCGACCCCGACGCGGTCGCCGTCGGCGTCACCGTCGACGCCGGCCAACGGCGTCCCCGCCGACGCCGCCTGGGTCGGCACCGGCGCGTGGGACACGTGGACGAACAACGGGTACACCGTGATCAACGACGTCTGGGGCTCCGGCGCCGGGCCGCAGACGATCTGGGCGCGCACCGGCACCAACTGGGGTGTGGTCGCCGAACACCCGCGCACCAGCGGCGTGAAGTCCTACCCGCACACCGGCAAGACCCTCAACCGCAGCCTCAGCTCGCTGAGCTCGGTGCGCAGCGCGTTCAACGTCAGCGTGCCCGCCGACGGCGACTACGCGACCGCGTATGACATCTGGGCGAACAACAACGCCTACGAGGTCATGATCTGGGCGAACCAGCACGGCGCGGTCGGCCCGATCGCGGAGTCCTACGACGCCAACGGCGCGGTCCCCAACGCCCGCAACGTCGCCGTCGGCGGCCACACCTGGAACGTCTACCGCGGCTCCAACGGCGCCAACGCCGTCTTCTCCTTCGTGCGGACCAGCACGACCGGGTCCGGCACCGTCGACGTCCTCGCAGTCATGAACTGGCTACGGACGCAGGGCTGGTGGGGCGACGTGACGGTGGGGCAGGTCCAGTTCGGCTTCGAGATCACCGGCACCGCCGGCCGGTCCTCGTTCACCTGCAACAGCTTCTCCCTCGACTACAGCTGAGGCCGCAGCTGAGGGCCGCCGCGCATCGGTTCAGGAGAGGCCGCGCTGCCGCTGCATGGCCTCGACGGCATCCTTGGCCTCCCGCAGGCCGGCGCCCGTCGCCGCCCGGTACACCTTGATGGCCTGCAACTTCCGGCCGGCGAGGAGTTCCTGCATGACGGCGGCGGGCGCGCCCGTCTCGGGCTCGACGATGCCGAGGTGGTCGATGACGAGGTCCAGCTTGCGCTCGATCTCGGCCAGCCGGCGGGACTGGTGGTCGGCGGCGGCACGGCGCCCGCTGCCGGCCACCAGCACGACGAGGACGAACGGCAGCAGCACGACGAACGGCACGATCCACTCCATACCGCCATTGAACACCGTCCCGCTACGCTGGCCACGGCATGCGCCGTGGGGGGAGCCGGGAATGGACCTGCGAGACATCGAGCGGGAGGTCGCCGCCCTCGACGCCATCTACCGCCCGGTCGCGACCGCGCCGGTCGACCTGTCGGATCCCACCGCGTTCACCGGCATGGCCGCCCGGGTCGGGGCCGGACTGGCGGCCCTCGGCGTGGGGGAGCGGGCCGAGGCGGCGGTGCGGGCGCTGGTCGAGGCATACGCGGCCGGCGACGAGGCGACGCGGGTGCGGATCCGGCGGCTGTTCGACCGGCACCGGCACTTCAGGTGGGCCGCCCACCTGCCCCGCGACTGGGACAACGCCGCGGAGCTGCGGGCCCGTCTCGTGCACCTGTCCGCCCGCGACCAGGGCAGCGACACGCGTGACGAGATCCTCGCGCTGCAGGACCTGTGCGATCGCGCCCGGCGGTCCGGCATCGACGCCGGGCCCGTCCTCGACGAGGTCGCGGCGATGTCCAGCGACCTGGACCGCTACGGCATGGGTTCGATGCGCGACGTCATCCTGCGGTACGGGCGGCGCTGACCTCCGCCGCGACCGCGGACGGGGCCGCTTCGAGGGCGTGCCGGCGGACGCCGCGGGCGAGCAGGTAGCCGACCATCCAGAGCTCACCGACGGTGGCCGGGAACACGAACACGTCGGCGACGCCCGCCAGGCCCGGAGCCAGGTACGTGACGAACGTGCCGAGCACGTAGCCGACGCCGCCGGCGATGAGGATCCAGCCGAGCACGCGGGGCATCCAGCCCGACCTGAGCACGCACCACCCCATGGGCATGAGCCACAGGCCGAAGAAGATCCCGCCGACGCTCCACAGCGCGCCGTTCACCAGGTACAGCAGCTGGGCGCCGGCCGCCGCGTCGCCGAACGGGTCGGCGGCGACGTCGACCGCGGTGCCCAGCAGCGCCGCACTGACCAGGATCACGACCGCGTTGATGAGGCCGAAGGCGGCGATGCTGCCGGCGGCGACCTGGTCGACGGTGCGGAAGAGCCGGTAGAACCACACGGCCGCGAGGGCCTGCGTGATGACGGTGAGCAGCTCGAGGGCGACACCCACGCGGGCGAGCGACTCGTGCTCGACGAGGTTGGCGAGGGTCGCGGCCGGGTCGCCGTCGACGAAGAGCCGGGACCGGACGAGGAGGAAGCCGAGCCCGCCCGCGACGGCAAGGCCCAGGTAGAGCAGGCCGGTGATGCGGGCGGTGCGGACCAGCGGATGCATGGTGCTCCTTGGCAGACGGGACCAACCTTACCCCGTAAGGTAACCATACGTTGTAAGGTGAGGACAAGAGGCGAAGGGGGAGACGGTTGGCAACGAAGGCGTCCCGGCAGCCGCTCAGCCGCGAGCGCGTGCTGGCGGCGGCGGTCGCACTGGCCGACGGGCACGGCATCCAGGCGCTGACGATGCGCCGGCTCGCCGTCGACCTCGGTGTCGAGGCGATGTCGCTCTACTACCACCTGCCCGACAAGGAGACCCTGCTCGACGGCGTCGCGGAGACGGTGATCGCCGAGATCGTCGCCGAGGCAGCCAGGAAAGAGGCAGCCAAGGAAGAGGCGGCCGAGAAAGAGGCAGCCGAGAAAGACGAGGACTGGCGGGCGGTGCTGCGGCGGCAGTTCCTCACGGCCAGGCGCGTCATGCTGCGCCACGCATGGGCGCCGGGGCTGCTGGGCACCCGCCGGACCATCCCGGCGACGCTGTTCGCGTATTACGACGGCATCCTCGGCACCCTCGTCGGCGCCGGCTTCTCCTACCATCTCGCGCACCGCGCCCTGCACGCCTTCGGCAGCATGCCGCTCGGCTTCGCGCAGGAGGTGTTCAGCCCGGCGCCGGCCGGCGGCAGCATGGACGTCGACGCGACCGAGGAGGAGCTCGCCGGGATGGCCGCGGCCATGCCGCACCTGACCGCCATGATGGCGGCCGAGGTCCACGCCGCGACCGACCCGACCCTCGGCTGGTGCGACAGTCAGGTCGAGTTCGAGTTCACCCTAGACCTGCTCCTCGACGGCCTCGAGCGCCTCCGCTAGCGGCGTCACAGCTGGTGCAGGTCGCGCAGCAGCTCGGACATCGCCACCTCGTCGACGGCGCCCAACTGGACCTCGTCCGCGGCGTTGCGCCGGTACCCGATGCGGCTCCCCGTCACGACCAGGGCGCTGAGGGTCTGCTCCGGGTCGTCACCGGGCCGGCCGATCGTGAAGCCCGGCGCCAGCCGGACGTAGGCCCGCAGCCCGCCCGGCAGCGGCCGTTCGATCCACGGCTGGTGACCGTTGTCCTGGGGCGTGGCGCGGTGCCAGCCGGACCGTTCGAGGCCGAGCACCCGCCCGGACGGCACGACCCGGCCCTCGAACGTGGCCAGCTCCGTCGCCTTCGCCTCCTGCGGGGTCAGCTCGTAGGTCTCGCGGCCCAGCTGCGGAAACGGCTGCAGCAGCGCGTAGTCGGCGAAGACCTCCGCCCACCGGTGCACCTGGCCGGCGCCGAGCCGCAGCGGGTGGGCGACCCCCACGAGCGCGCCGCCAGGAAGCGTGCACGTGTCGTCGTCGACGCCCGCGGACGAGCCGTCCTCCGCCACCCGGAACGAACCCTCCACAGTGGACCCGTCGGTCGCCGCCTGGAACGACCAGACGAGCCGCCGGGCGAGGTGTCGCAGCAGTGGATGACCGACGATGAAGGTGGCGAACTCGGGTGCCGTCCAGCGGCGCCCGGTCACCATCGCCCGCTCGAACCGGCGGATCTGGTCACCGGCCAGGGTCCGCACGTCCTTCTTGAGCGCGCTGAACCGCTGGTGCGCGGCCGGACCCAGGGTGGCGTCGTCGCGCGCGCCCGGCTTCGGCAGCGACTTGAGCCGCTTGCCGTCCTCGTCGGCGACGGTCGGGCGCAGCTGGTCGTCGAAGCCGACGACGAAGCGGCGCGGCCCGTAGTCGAGCACCAGGCCGCCGTCGGACCGCAGGCCGAGATCCGGCACGAGCCGGTCGGCGAGCTGCTCGCCGGTCAGGCCGAGCCGCCCGGCGACCGTGTGCAGCATGCTCCGCGCGGTCGAGCTGAGCCCGGCGAACTTGACCTTCTCCGCGACGTCGTTGAGGTGGATGAGCGCCACGTCGGTGCCGAGCCCGGTCAGCACCGACAGCCCGGCGACCGAGCGGTGGTGCCCGCCCGTGCCGGGCCACACCTTGATGAGCGGGGTCAGCCGCCGGACCACGTCGTCGTCGCCGATCCAGGCGAGCCCGAGCATCGCCCACGTGCCGGACGCCGGCATCCCGATCGACTGCCACCGCTGGAACAGCGCCCAACCGAACGCGGCCAGGGACGCGCGGTCGCAGGCCGCGACGACCTCGGCGAGCCCGTCCGGCGCCGTCCCCGCGCGGGACCTGGTCAGCAGGGCGACGAGCCGCCGGGCCGCGTCGACCGGCACGGCCCGGCCGTCACGCAGCCGGACCCGCGGCAGGATCGCGGCGTCGGCCCAGCCGGGCAGCTCGGGCGGCGGGCCGTCGCCCACCAGTGGCGCCGGGACGTCCGCGGGATCGCATTCGTCGACCACCACCGGCGCCGGGACCCGCGCGGGGTCGAGGTGCGGCCGGGCCAGCTCCAGGGCCTCGGGACATCCGGCCGCGTACGCCTCGAACAGCTCGCCGGCCGGGCCGGGGGAGCCGGCAAGCAGGCGGATCGCCCGGACCGGGAACCGCTGGGCGGCGTCGAGCAGGGCGAGGTGCGCCTGCGGCTGCTCGGCGTGCGCGATCAGCGCCCGGAACGCGCCGTCGTCCGGCAGGACGGCCAGGGCGGTGGCGACCCGTTCGCGTCCCTCTGCGTGGTGCGGCGGCAACGAGCCCAGCAGCTCGCCGAGGACGGGTGCGAGCGCGGCGCCCACCCCGTCGACGACCGTCGCCAGGGTGGCGTCGGACGTCGACAGCTGGGACCGCCGCTGGGACGGCGTGAACCGGGACAGCTGCTCCGCGTCGCCGATCGAGAACATGACCAGCGTGGCCGGGATGTCCTCGTCGACCCAGTCCTTGCGCTCCGGCAGCAGGAACGACGCCGCCGCGCGCGCGTGCGGGCCACGCGCCGCGCGTACCGCGGCCAGGGCCGCACCCACGGCGGCGTGATCCTCGTCGGGCGCCGCGACCAGATGGGCGCGGACCCGGCCGAGGACCGGCATCCAGTCCAGGTTGGTCGACTCGGCGGGCTGGCGGCGGACGACCTGTTCGTTCTTCTGCCGCCAGTTCGTGCCGGCCGCGCCGACCCGCAGGTCGGCCAGCTCGGCCGCGGCGACGGCGGCGAACACCGGCCCGTGGGCCGCGATCCAGGCGTCCGCGATCACCGTCGCGTCGACCCGGGTGCCGGCGATCGCGCGCAGGACCTTCGCGGTGACCACCGCGACCCCCAGCGGCGACGCCGCAGCGGTGCCGCCGGACTGGTATCCCTGCGCCGCCGCGCGCAGGTCGGGGTCGGTCTCGGGGCGTGCGAGGGACTCGGCGAGGTCGCCGACCTTCGAGCCGACGAGGCGTTCGAACTTCTTCACCGCGTCCTTCGCCACGGTGGGCGCCGGGACGGGGACGCCGCCGCGGCGCGGATACAGCCCCGCCAGCCACGACGCCGGCAGCTCCAGTAGATCCTCGGCACGCACCGGCGAACTCCTCCTCGAACCGACCCTCGATCCCGGCCACCCTAGCGGGCCGGGTGGGTATCGTGGCCGGGTGGAATATCGCGCGCTCGGCCGGTCCGGTCTGATGGTCTCCGTCCTCACCATGGGCACGATGACGTTCGGCGGCAAGGGCGGGTTCGCCGCCGTCGGCGCCACCGACGTGCCCGAGGCGCGCCGCCAGGTCGACCGGTGCCTCGACGCCGGGGTGAACCTCATCGACACCGCCGACGTCTACTCCGGCGGCGAGTCGGAGCGCATCGTCGGCGAGGTGCTCAGCGGGCTCAAGGGCCGCCGCGACGACGTGCTGGTCGCGACGAAGGTCCGCATGCCGATGGGCCAGGGCCCGAACGACGCCGGGCTGTCCCGGCAGCACGTCATCGCCGGGTGCGAGGCGAGCCTGCGCCGGCTCGGCACCGACCACATCGACCTGTATCAGCTGCACGAGTGGGACGGCGTCACGCCCCTGCAGGAGACGTTCGAGGCGCTCGACCTGCTGGTGCGATCGGGCAAGGTCCGCTACGTGGGCCTGTCCAACTACGCCGGGTGGCAGCTGATGAAGGCGGTCGGCACCGCCATCCTGCACGGCCTGCCGCGCCCCGTCAGCCAGCAGATCTACTACTCGCTGCAGGCGCGCGACGCGGAGTATGAGCTGATCCCCGCGGCCGTCGACCAGCACCTCGGCGTCCTGGTGTGGAGCCCCCTCGCCGGTGGGCTGCTGTCGGGGAAATACCGGCGCGGCCACCAGGCGCCGGCCGGTTCCCGCCAGCTCAGTGACTGGAATGAGCCGCCGGTGTACGACCAGGAGAAGCTTTACGACACCGTCGAGCTGCTCGTCGAGATCGGCGCGGGCCACGGGGTGTCGGCCGCGCAGGTCGCGCTGGCCTACATTCTCGGCCGCCCGGCGGTGACGTCGGTGGTCATCGGCGCCCGCACCGGCGAACAGCTCGCCGACAACCTCGCCGCCGCGGACCTGGTCCTCAGCGACGAGGAGCGGCGCCGGCTCGACGACGTCAGCGCCGTCAAGCTGCTGTACCCGTACTGGCACCAGGCGAAGACCGCCCGGGACCGGCTGTCACCCGCGGACCTGACGCTGCTCGGCCCGCACATCAACCCTTGACGTAAGCGCGTTTCTCGGCGACCAGGCCGTCCCGGACCGTGAAGACGTCCACGCCGCGCACGTGGCCGCCGGTGTACCGGTAGTGCCACAGCACCACGACCCGGTCACCGGCGTGGAAGGTCTCCTCGGCGGTGAACCGCGCGTCGGGGGAGCCCGCGAACAGCCGCTCCCACGCGGCCCGGACGGCGGCGGCGCCGACGTGCCGCTGCCCGCCGGGCGGCGCCGTGTCCTCGAAGACGCAGTCGGCGGTCATCGCCCGCATGATCGCGTCGACGTCCTTGGCGTCGAACGCCGCGTTGAACCGCTCGACCGCGGCGAGGGCGTTCACGGCTGCCGCCCGAACATCGCGAGGAGCTCCCGCAGCGGCCCGGCGCCGGCGGGGACGGTGCCCCGCGGGCCGATCATGCCGGCCTGCCGGTAGGCGTCCTCGGTGCCCTCGAACCAGGCCCGGACCGCGACGACCGCCGCGGTGTCGAGGTCGGGGTCGGCGCCGAGCGCGCGGCCGAGGTCCCAGGCGTGCACCAGGTGGTCGGCGGCGAGCTGCATCGCGTACTCGGCGCCGGGCACGTCGCCGAACGACAGGTGCACGGTCCGCTGCATCGCCCCGGTCCCGGCGACCGCCGCCGCTGCGTCGTGTGCCGCGGCGGTGAACGCGGACAGCGGGTCCGGGCCGAGCAGGTCCCCGGCGATGCTGCCGCCGACCTCGTCGACGGTGCGGCCGGCGTACAGCGGTGGCGTCCACAGGTCCTCCTCCACGATGTGGTGGACGAGGGCCCGCACGTCCCAGCCCGCGCAGGGCGTCGGGGCGTCCCAGCGGTCGCCGATCAGCCGGACCTGCCCCGCGAACGCGTCGGCGGCGCTGCGGTACAGGTCGGTAGTGTCCATGGTGTGCGGCCCGGCGAAGTCCTGCCGTCCGTCAGTGTCGATCATCGTGTCCTCCAAACCTCGGTGTCGTTGCCGACGGTAGGGACACGACCTGGCAGAAACCTTGCGGTCTTCCGGCGGTCTTCGGGGTGGAGGAGGCGGTGGTGGACGTCCGGCTGCAGCTGCTGGGCCGCTTCCGGGTGCTCCGCGACGGGCACGAGGTCCCGCCGGCCGCGTTCGCCGGCCGCAAGGTCCGGATCCTGCTGCGGATCCTGGCGACCCGCCGCCCGGACCTGGTCACCAACGACGTCCTGGCCGCGGCGCTGTGGCCGGACCGCCTGCCGGCCGACCCCGCCGGCAACGTCAACGTCCTGATCAACCGCGCCCGGCGGGCCCTCGGGGACCCGGCGCTCGTCATCACCGGCCCCGGCGGGTACGCGCTGGGCCCGTGCCGCCTGGACACCGCCGAGTTCCTCGACGGGGCGGCGGCCGCCCACGGGCACGCGGCCGCGGCGGACCCGGCGGCGGCGCTGCGGTCCGCAGGGGAGGCCCTGGCGCTGTGGGCGGAGCCGCTGCCCGAGGACGCCTACGCCGACTGGGCCGTGGGCGCCCGGGACCGGCTCACCCGGGCGTGGGTGGACCTGCTCGAGGTCGCCGCGAGTGCGGCGGCGGCGCTCGGTGACCACGTGGCCGCCGCCGGGTACGCGGCGGAGGTCGTCGCCGCCGAGCCGCTGCGCGAGCCGGGCGTCCTGCTGCTGGCGCGGGCCCTCGCGGCGCGCGGCGACCGGGCCGGTGCCCTCGACCACCTGGACAGGTCCCGCCGCCTCCTCGCGGACGAGCTCGGCGTCGACCCGTCCGCCGAGGCCACGGACCTGCAACTGCGGCTGCTGCGCGGCGCCACCCCCGCTGCCGCCGTGGCGGGCTTCGAGGGTGGGCCGGTGGGTTCCGCGGGCGGCTCGGTGCGCTTCGCGGGTGGCGCGGGCGGTGAGGCGGGGGAGTCGCGGCTGCGGTTCGTCGGGCGGGACGACGCGGTGGGCCGGCTGCGGCAGGTGCTGGCCGCCGGTGGGGTGGCGGCCGTCGGCGGCGTCGCCGGGGTCGGCAAGTCGCGGCTCGTCGCGGAGGCGCTGCGGGGCTGGCCGTCGCCGGTCATCTCGGCGCGAGCGTTCCTGCCCGAACGGGCCGAGGCCTGGGGACTGGCCCGCTCGCTGCTGCGGGAGGCCCTCGCCGTCGACACCCGGGTCGGCGCGGCGCTGCCATCCCGGCTCCGCGACGTGCTTGCCACGCTCCTCCCCGAGCTGCTGGAACTGTCCACTTCGGACCCGGGCGGCACCGTGCCCGGCGGGGAGAGCCGGCGGGCGCTGCTGCTCGCCGGCGGGCTGCGCGTGCTGGAAACGGCGGCCGGCGACGGTGCCGTGCTCGTCGCCGACGACGTGCAGTGGGCCGACCCGTCGAGCCTGACCCTGCTCGGCTCGGCTCTGGCCAGGCTGCCCAGCCTCGCCGCGGTGCTGGTGTTCCGGTCCGAGGAGCTGCCGGCGTCGGTCCTGGCCGACCTGCGCGACGTGCGTCCCGTCACCGATATTCCACTCGGCCCGCTCATCCCGCAGGCCGTGGCGAGGCTGGTCGGTGACCGTACCCTTGCCGCCGCCGTCGTCGAGGGCACCGACCGCACGCCGTTCGCCGTCGCCGAGGTGCTCCGCGAGCTCGTCGCGCTCGGCGTCGTCAGGGTCGACGCGTCCGGCTGGTGCCCCACGGACCCGTCCGCGGTGCGGCTCGCGGCGGAGGTCGGGCAGGCCGGGCAGCGGCGGTCGGTGCTGCGGCGCATCGAACGGCACGCCGCCGGCACCGACGTCCTGCCGCTGGTGGCGTTGCTGGCGCGGGAGGCGCCGGCCAGGACCGTCGCGGAGGCCGCCGGGCTGCCGCACCGGGCGGTCCTGGACGCGTTGTCGGCCCTCGCGGAGGTCGGGCTGGTCCGCCTCGGCGAGGACGGCTGGGCCGCCGCGCACGACCTCGTCGGCGAGACCGCCGTCGCGCACCTGTCACCGGCGCGGCGGGGGCGGCTGCACGGCCTGCTCGCCAAGGCCCTGGAGGCCGAGGACGCCGACCCGTCCGAGATCGCCCGGCACCACCGGGACTCGGGTGACTCGGCGACCGCCGCAGCCTGGTACGAGCGGGCCGCCCGGGTGGCGCTGCGCGGGCACGCCACCCACGAGGCGGTCGCGCTGTGCGGCGCCGGGCTCGCGCTGCACCCGCGCGGGCCGGTGCGGGGCGCGCTGCTGGAGCTGCGGGCGGACGCGGGCGCGGTGCACGGCGCGCACGCCGCGGCCGAGGCCGACCTGCGCGAGGCGCTGCGCGCCGACCCGGCAGGCCCGCGGGGGCGGCGCCTGGCCAGGCTGGCGATGCTGACGTTTGGCGCGCAGGACCCGCGCCGGGCCGCGGAGCTCGCCGAGGCGGCTCTCGTCGAGGCGACGGCGGCCGGCGATGCCGCGATGCGCGCGTTCGCCCTGGACACCGCGGCGATCCTCGACATGAACCTCGGCGAGCCGGGCCGCGCGGCGGGACGTGCCCAGGCGGCGCTGGAGCTGTACCAACGCCTCGGCGACGCAGGCGGGGTCGCGCGGATCCTCGACGGCCGGGCGATGGCCACGTTCCTCGACGGGCGGATCGACGCGGCGGTGGGCCTGTTCGACCGGGTCGCGCGGTCCTTCGGCGACGCCGGCGACCTGCTGCGGGTCGTGACGCCGCGCTCGACCCGGGGCCACGGCCTGGTCTTCCTGGGCCGGCCCGCCGAGGGGCTCGCCGACGCGTCCGAGGCGCTGCGGCTGGCCCGGGACCTCGACGCGGCGGAGGGCCAGGCGTATGCGCTGTGGCACCGCAGCGAGGCGCTGACCGCGTTGGGACGGCACCAGGAGGCGGAGCAGGACGCCGCGGCGGCGCTGCGTATCGCCCGGGACGCCGGTCACCGCGGCTGGACCGCGACCGCACACCGCGCCCGCGGCATCTGCCTGCAGGCGCGGGGGCTGCTGGACGAGGCCGCGGCGGCGTTCCGGGACTCCGCCGACGCGGCCGGCACGGACCTGACCCTGTTCGCGTCGTGGGCGGCGGCCCGCGGCGCGATGGTTGCCGTC